>CANFQC010000033.1 GCA_947449035.1 Actinomycetota bacterium | reverse complement strand
CGGGCATGGAAGAGTAGGAACATGTCGAATCCAGGTCGAGTGCGCAGACGCTGGCGCTTGGGTTTCTGGTTTCGCCTTGCGGCATTCGTGTTGTGGCCCTTCCTCATGGTCTTCACCAAGCGCGATTGGGAGGGCGAGGAGAACCTCGTACAGGATGGTGGCGGCATCATTGTCGCTGCGAACCACTTGTCATGGTTTGACCCGCTGTCCTTGTCGAACCTGCTCTGGAACAACGATCGGCCTCCGAGATTCCTGGCGAAGGAGCCCCTCTTTCGGATTCCGGTGATTGGGCTCATCGTTCGCGGGGCAGGCCAGATCCCGGTCTATCGCGAGTCGAAGGAAGCTGTCGACGCAGTGCGCGATGCGATCGCTGCAGTGGAAAGCGGCGAGTGCGTGGTGGTGTACCCCGAGGGCACGATGACCAAGGATCCCGATCTGTGGCTCATGCCGTTGAAGACGGGAGCAGCGCGAATCGCGCTGGCCACTCAGCGCCCGCTGATCCCGGTTGCGCAGTGGGGGCCTGAGCAGATCATGAAGCCTTATGTGAAGCAGTTCCGCCTGCTGCCGCGCAAAACCATGATCATGCGGGTCGGCCCGCCAGTTGAGCTCAGCGATCTGTACGACTCACCTCTCGATGCCGATAGATTGCATATCGCAAGTCAGCGCATCTGGGACGCCATCACGGCACTCCTAGCTCAGGCTCGCGGCGAGGTCGCGCCGACCGAGCCTTATTCCACGAACAGGAGCACTTCATGAGTCGCGTGGCGATGATGGGCAGTGGTTCCTGGGGTACTGCATTTGGCATGGTGCTCGCTGACGCCGGCAGTGACGTGCGGATGTGGACTCGTCGTGCTGATATTGCAGATGAAGTCAACGGGCAGCATCGAAATGAGCTCTATCAGCCAGGCATCACTTTGCCGAGTGCTCTGACTGCAACCACCGACGCCGCTCAAGCTCTTGACGGTGCAGACATCATCGCCTTGGCGACCCCGGCGCAGAATCTGCGCGAAAGCCTCACTGCTTGGCTCCCATTCATCCCGTCGGGTGCAGTGTTCGTGAGCTTGATGAAGGGCGTCGAACTCGGCACGACCAAGCGGATGAGCGAGGTCATCTCCGAGGTCACGGGGGCCGATGCCTCGCGTATCGCCGTGGTCTCCGGCCCCAACCTGGCTCGTGAGATCGCCGAGCAGCAGCCGACCGCAACCACAGTGTCGTGTGCTGACCAAGATTCCGCGATGCTCGTGCAGGAGGCCTGTACCACCGAGTACTTCCGTCCGTATTGGACTACTGATGTCGTCGGCACTGAGATCGGCGGGGCCGTGAAGAACGTGATCGCCCTCGCAAACGGCATTGCCGTAGGCATGGGCCTGGGCGAGAACTCGCAGGCGTCAGTGATCACTCGTGGTCTCGCCGAGATGGCCCGGCTGGGCGTTGCACTCGGGGCTGATCCCTTAACCTTCCAAGGTCTAGCCGGCGTCGGCGATCTCGTGGCCACATGTCAGTCGCCCTTGTCGCGCAATCGCACCTTTGGCGAGAATCTCGGCCGCGGACTCAGTGTCCAAGAGACCATCGACATGACTCGACAGACGTGCGAGGCGTTCAAGAGCTGCCAGCCGATCTACGAGCTTGCTCAGCGGCACGGAGTCGAGATGCCGATCACTGAGAAGGTTGTGCAGGTCGTGCATCATGGCTTGAGTCCACGCATGCTCGTTGCCTCTTTCATGTCACGCGATACCAAGCGTGAGACGGCCAGCGAATAGCGTGCCGTAGACGGTCAGGCGGCTAGCACCCGCTACGGTCTAACCATGTCTTCGCGCACCCGCATTGCCGTCATCTACGGGGGTCGCAGTAGCGAGCACTCGATCTCCTGCATTAGCGCCGGGGCTATCAGGCGTGCACTGGATCCCCAGCGATACGACGTCGTTCCCATCGGAATCACACGTGACGGTGGTTGGTACCTGCAACGGACAGATCCGAATGAGCTCCGCATCATCGACGGCGTTCTTCCTGAAGTGCTTGCGAACGATGAGCCCGTCACCTTTCATGCCGATCCCACCAAGGTTGATCCCGTCATTGGTGTTCTCGACGTGGTCTTCCCCGTGCTGCACGGCCCCTATGGCGAAGACGGCACGGTACAAGGCCTTTTTGAACTCGCAGGCATCCCGTACGTCGGCTCGGGAGTTTTGTCCTCGGCCGTCGCCATGGATAAGGGCTACATGAAGGCTTTGTTTGCCGCAGCCGGGCTCGGGGTCGGGCCGTATGAGGTCATCACCGATCACCAATGGCGCACGAATGAAGCCGAGTGTCGGTCGCGTATTGCTGACTTGGGATTCCCGCTCTTCGTGAAACCGGCTCGAGCTGGCTCCTCGCAGGGAATCACGAAGGTGCACTCGGTCAGCGAATTGGACGCGGCCATCGCCGAGGCTCGCCTTCATGATCCACGTCTGGTCATTGAAGCCGGCATTGATGGCGTGCGCGAAATTGAATGCGCGGTAATGGTCGATGCCGATGGCATTGCGCGCGCAAGTCGCTGTGCCGAGATTATCGTGCGCTCGGGTCATGAGTTCTACGACTTCGCTGCCAAGTATCTCGATGATGCGGCTGAACTGGTGGTGCCTGCCGAGATTCCCGAATCAGTCGAAACTCGAATGCGCGAGCTAGCCGTCGTGGCCTTTGACGCACTTGGTTGCGAAGGTCTGGCGCGAGTGGATTTCTTCCTACTCCCCGACGGGTCCGTAGTCGTCAACGAGGTCAACACGATGCCCGGCTTCACTCCGATCTCGATGTTCCCTCGCATGTGGGATGTCTCAGGAATTGGCTATGCCCCATTGGTCGACGCGCTTGTGGCGGATGCTCTGCGTCGCGGAACTGGGCTGCGCTGACATGGGTGCAGACGGAACCATTGGTGATGTGGGGGAGTTCAGTCTCATCGACCGACTGACTTCGGGTCTCGCGAGCAATGCGCATGTGATCGTTGGTCCAGGAGACGACACCGCGGTCGTGAATGCACCTGATGGGCGCACCCTTGTGACTGTCGACATCCTCGTTGAAGGTCGTCACTTTCGTCGCGACTGGTCAACTCCGGTCGATATCGGTCGCAAGGCCGCCGCTGCGAGTCTCGCTGATATTGCGGCGATGGGCGGCACCACCACTGCGCTCGTCGTGGCTTTCGCGGCTCCTGCGGACTTACCCGCCTCGTGGGCGATGCAATGCATGAGCGGACTCGCCGAGGAGGCAGCTCTGGCGGGTGCCAGCATCGTGGGCGGTGACGTCTCTGCTTCTGACGCGATCGTCATTTCGGTGACGGCGCTCGGTGATCTTGCCGGGAAGTCGCCCGTGCTGCGCTCCGGGGCCAAGGCGGGAGACCGCATCGCCCTGGCCGGCCGTGTGGGCTGGTCGGCGGCCGGCCTTGCCGTGCTGACCCGAGGATTTAGATCACCGCGAGTGCTCGTGAACGCTCATCGGTTCCCGGAGCCGCCCTACGCCGCCGGACCCCTCGCTGCCAAGGCCGGTGCGACCTCGATGATCGACGTGAGTGACGGGCTGATCGCCGATGCTCGCCATATCGCCGAGTCCTCTGACGTGGTGCTGAGCCTGTCGAGTGCAACGCTTGAGATTCCCGAGGAGATTCGTGCGACTGCGGCGGCCTACAACGTCGACCCCCGGCTTTGGCTGCTCACCGGCGGAGAAGACCATGCGCTGCTGGCGACCTTCTCGGGAAAGAAGAAGCTGCCGGTGGGTTTCGTCGAGATCGGCACAGTTGAGGCAACGGGCGATGAAGGCCCGGGAGTCGTTGTCGATGGGATTCGCGATAACTCTCGCGGTGGCCACCGTCACTTCTAGGCAATAAAAAGCGAGAAGCGCGCGGATGACCGCGCGCTTCTCGAAGTGATGGTGCGAACTAGCCGCGTACGACCTTGCCGGCCTTGAGGCAAGAAGCGCACACGTTCTGGCGCTTGGGGGTCTTGCCCACGAGCGTGCGAACACGCTGGATGTTCGGGTTCCAGCGACGCTTGGTGCGGCGATGGGAATGGGAGATCGAATGCCCGAAGCTGGGGCTCTTACCGCAGACATCGCAGACAGCAGCCACGGTGCACTCCTTCAACAGTTAACTCGAGTCACCCGTTACCGGGGATCTGCCCCTCACGGGCAGCGCCTAAGACTAGCCGAGTCCCCGTGGGGAGCCCAAATCGAGGGTACGGTTTCGCCAGCACCAGCCTCTCGGGGGCAGTGCGGAGAGGCGAAATGACGGCGCGGGTCGATCTCGACTGCACGACGATCCAGGAGTGGGCATATGCCGCCCTGGATGGTCTCGAGGACGCCAGGGCCAGGATCGACAGACTCAATGTCTTTCCGGTGCCCGATGGGGATACGGGCACCAATGTTTATCTCACCATGGAGGCGGCCTGTGCCGCCGTGGATGCAGCTCTCACCCAGACCCGCACGAGAGCGTCTGCCGCAACGGCCCTAGCGCGAGGGGCGCTGCTGGGGGCTCGGGGGAATTCTGGGGTCATCTTGTCGCAGATCCTCAAGGGCACTGGAGATGTACTGGGAGATATTCCCGAGGATCACCCCGTTGATGGCCCCGCGATCGCACGACTGTTGCGACGGGGAGCCGACCTCGCGTACGCCGCGGTGGCTCGTCCGGTTGAGGGCACCATCTTGACGGTTGCCCGGGCAGCTGCCGATGCGGCGCAAGAAGCTGTAGACGCTGGTGTCACGGATACGTCCGAGGTCTTGGCTCGGGCAGCCGAGAATGCCCGTCACGCCCTCGAACGCACGCCCGAGCTCCTGGAGACCTTGCGCATGGCCGGGGTCGTCGATGCGGGCGGTCAGGCACTCGTGGTCGTACTTGATGCATTAGTCGAGGTGGTTGAGGGTGTCAGGCGGCCAAGGTCGGTAGCTCCTCGGGCAGTTGTTCATCCAATTGAGGATCGACGCGAGGTCGAGTACTCAGGCCCGGCGTACGAAGTGATGTTCCTGCTTGATGCCGAAGAAGCGGCGATCTCCGATCTTCGAGCGTCATTGGACGAACTCGGCGATTCGCTGGTCATCGTCGGCGGCGAGCGACTGTGGAATGTGCATGTGCATGTTGACGATGCCGGTGCGGCCGTTGAAGCTGGAATGTCGGCTGGGCACCCCTACCGCCTTCGGATTACCTACCTGCACACCGATGAGCAAGTCGACGACACGCAGGCGCGTGCGGTCGTTGCCGTAGCTCACGGAGCGGGGATCGTAGATCTTCTGCTCGAGCAGGGAGTCCATGTCGTGGTCGCCTCCGCAACCCAGCGACCATCCACCGCTGAGATCCTTGAGGTCATTGCCAATTCGCACTCCAGCGAAGTCATCGTGCTGCCGAGCGATGGTGACACGCGAGCAGTGGCGGAGATCGCCGCGACTCAGGCGCGAGCCGACGGGATTCGAGTGTCCGTTATTCCGACACGTTCAGTCGTGCAAACCCTTGCCGCGGTCGCGGTGTCTGATCCGAGTGCCCGTTTCGATGACGACGTCGTCTCGATGACTCGTGCCGCTGGTGCGACGCATTACGGTGCCATCACGATTTCGGTACGTGAGGCGCTCACGTCAGCCGGAACTTGCCAACCGGGGGACATTCTCGGACTAGTCGATGGTGACATTCGCTTCATCGGCAAGAACAGCGACGAGACGGCGCGAGAGCTGATCACCAGCATGCTTGCCGCGGGAGCTGAGCTTTTGACACTTGTCTACGGTGAACAGGCCTCCGAGTACATGCTCACCGTGATTCCGCGCTGGCTTGCCACGGAATACCCGCTCGTTGAAGTTGTCGTGCATGAAGGCGGGCAGCCCTTGTGGCCGCTCATCATCGGCGTGGAGTGATGACCATTCTCGACACCAATCTCACCGGCGTGCTCGGCGGAAAGACCGCCAAGGCGTTGTCCAAGGCATTCGGCATCAATACCGTTGATGATCTTCTACATCACTATCCACGGCGCTACGCCGAGCGCGGGAAGCTCAGTGACCTCGCGAGCCTGCGCGATGGCGAGTCGGTAACCGTGCTTGCCGAGATTGAGAGCGTGACCGTGCGCGCAATGCGGGCGCGTCGCGGCTCGATCCTCGAAGCCATCATCACTGACGGCAAGGGGCGCCTGTCGGTGACGTTCTTCAACCAGAAATGGCGTGAAAGAGAATTTCGGGCCGGACGAAGCGGCCTATTCTCGGGTGAGATCTCCGATTACCGCGGAAAGCGGCAACTCGCCCATCCGCAATGCGTGCTCTTCCCTGAGGGCATCGACGATGACCCAGAAGCCACGGCTGCCTTTGCCGGAGCCATCATCCCGGTATATCCAGCATCGGGAACAATTACCTCGTGGCAGATCCAGGCGGCAATGCGAATCGTGCTCGACACCCTCGGTGAGATTGATGATCCGATTCCTGTCGGGGTACTCGAGCGGCACGGCTTGGTCGATAGAGCCACGGCCCTGCGCATGATCCACCGACCCGAGTCGATGGACGACGTCGAAGCGGCACGCGAGCGACTGAAGTTTGAAGAGGCGTTCTGTCTTCAGGCGATCTTGGCTCAGCGTCGAGCTGAGTTTTCGTCCATGCCGGCAACGGCACGTGAATCTGTCGGAGGTCCGCTGCTCACCGATTTCGATGCGCGACTTCCGTTCACCCTTACTGACGGGCAAGTATCGATCGGCCAGGAGATCTTCGATGATCTTGCCGCCACGCATCCGATGCACCGCTTGGTCCAAGGTGACGTCGGCAGCGGCAAGACCCTTGTGGCGCTGCGTGCAATGCTCGCGGTCGTCGATTCTGGTGGGCAGGCTGCTCTGCTGGCTCCCACCGAGGTTCTCGCCGTGCAGCATCACCGCTCCATCACTCGAATGCTCGGTGAGCTGGCGCAGCGCGGACAGCTGGGCGGAGCCGATCACGGAACTCGGGTTGCGTTGCTCACGGGTTCGCAGCGCACGGCGACACGACGCAAGGAACTCCTTGATGTCATCACAGGTGAGGCCGGAATTGTCGTCGGCACTCACGCGCTCATCCAAGACAGCGTCGAGTTTCGTGATCTCGCGTTGGTTGTTGTGGACGAGCAACACCGCTTCGGCGTCGAGCAACGTGCTGCGCTGGCAGCTAAGTCGCGCAATGGCACCAGGCCCCATGTTCTCGTCATGACGGCCACGCCTATACCTCGTACCATCGCAATGACCGTCTTCGGAGATCTTGATATCTCGACTCTGAGTGAACTTCCGGCCGGACGGAGCCCGATCACCACTCACGTGGTGCCGGTGAGCGAGAAGCCCACCCATGCAGCGCGCGTGTGGGAACGAGCCTCAGAGGAAGTCGCACACGGCCACCGCGTGTTCATCGTGTGCCCGCGCATCGGTGATGACGATGACGGTGGCAACCTCGACGCCGAGGAGTCCCCGCTGAATTCAGTGATCGATCTGGCCGAGCGGTTGCAAGGTTTGGAACTCTCGCATGTTCGTGTGGGAACGCTGCATGGGCGCATGTCGCCTGAGGAAAAGGACGACATCATGCGTCGATTCGCCGACGTCAATGCCGTGGACGGCATCGATGTCCTGGTGTCGACTACCGTGATCGAGGTTGGGGTCGATGTTCCGGATGCCACGCTCATGGTCATCATGGATGCGGATCGTTTTGGAATCTCCCAGTTGCACCAGATGCGCGGTCGCGTAGGTCGAGGCGGCCTGCCTGGCCTGTGTCTTCTTGTCACGTCAAGTGAGAACGGATCGCCGTCCCGTGAACGCCTTGCAGCGGTGGCCAGCACGATTGATGGCTTCGAACTCTCGCAGTTGGATCTCGAATTGAGAAGAGAGGGCGATGTGCTGGGGGCGGTGCAGTCGGGGCGCCGGAGCTCCTTGCGGCTGCTCGAGGTACTCCGAGATGAGGACGTCATCGCACGGGCACGAGCCGATGCTGATGAGGTGATCGGCGAGGATCCGACTCTGGCTGCTCACCCGACATTGCTCAGTGCGTTGGCTCGCCTGACTGCTGAAGAGAGCACCGACTACCTGGAGAAGGCATGACTCGCATCATTAGTGGCTCGGCGCGCGGTCGCACTCTCAAAGTTCCGGCCAAAGGCACCCGGCCGACCTCAGATCGGGTACGCGAATCCCTGTTCTCGTCACTGCAGTCCCGACTGCTCGCCGATGGGCTCGAGTGGAATGACATATGCGTTCTGGATCTGTACGCAGGCTCAGGTGCACTCGGACTTGAGGCGCTCAGTCGCGGCGCGCGCGAAGTCTGGCTTGTCGAGGCGAACAAGGCGGCCGCTTCTGTCATTGCGTCCAACATCGAGACACTGGGAATTCAGGGCGCGCATCTTCTATGCGCTGACGCCGCGATGGTTGCCCGGGCTCGACCTTCTACCGCGGCACCGGCCCACATCGTGCTGGCGGATCCTCCCTATGAGCTCGCCGGCGCGGTGCTGCGCACGCTCGTCGCCGACCTGACCGCGGCCGATTGGCTCGCAGGGGATGCGCACGTCGTCATTGAACGCCCCTCGAGTGACCCGGACTCTCCGTTCCCCGATGGTTGGGAGTCGCAGTCGCGCCGTATGGGGGACACGGTCCTTTGGTACGGTCAAGCCGTCGGCGAGGATGACTCGGCGAGCGAACTTTCGGCGGAAGGCTCCTGACATGCGCACAGCGGTATGCCCCGGGTCCTTCGACCCTGTCACCAACGGCCATCTAGATGTCTTCGCCCGTGCCTCCGAGATGGCCGATGAGGTTGTTGTCGCCGT
The DNA here is from genome assembly GCA_947449035.1 of Actinomycetota bacterium. Lineage (GTDB taxonomy): Bacteria > Actinomycetota > Actinomycetes > S36-B12 > S36-B12 > CAIKZY01. Next base: position 16,413 of record CANFQC010000033.1, on the reverse strand, counting down.
CCTGATCAACAAGACCAAGTCCAGCCTGTTCACAGTCGAAGAACGTATAGAGATGCTCGAGGAGACGGTCGCACCGCTCGGAAACGTGCGTATTGATGCCTTTCACGGGCTGCTTGTTGACTACTGCCGCGACCACGGGATCAAGGCGATCGTCAAGGGCCTTCGTGCGGTAAGCGACTTCGACTACGAACTTCAGATGGCGCAGATGAACTACCGGCTAGCCGGCGTCGAAACCCTGTTCATCTCTACGAATCCGCTCTACAGCTACATCTCCTCGAGCTTGATCAAGGAGGTTGCCACCTACGGGGGAGATGTCTCCGGTCTTCTGCCTGACCCCGTGTTGGAGCGCTTGTCCGCCAAGATTTCGGCCACACTAGGCAAGTAATCCCTTGCGGGAAGGTGCCGCAGGAGCATTCCCTAAGGAGCAACGTGGATATTCAAGAACGGCTTACTGAGCTAGGCGTGCTCATCGAGGACGCCAAGTCGATGCCGCTGTCTGCGTCGTGCCTGGTCAATCGCGGACAGGTGCTCGATCTGATCGACGAGATCCGCCAGCTCCTGCCCGAATCCGTCCACCGTGCCGATGAATTGCTCGCCGACCGTGAGGCAGTCGTGCAAGACGGACGTCGCGAGGCCGACCGCGTCCTTGAGCGAGCCCGTGCCGATGCCGACCGCATGGTCTCCGAGCACGAGGTCTACCTTGCCGCCGTTGCTGAGGCAGACGCCTTGCGCCGTCAGGTGGCAGGAGAGACCGCGCAGATGCGTCGCGAGACCGACGACTACATCGATGCCAAGTTGGCGACCTTTGAAATCACCCTTCACAAGACCTTGCAGACTGTCGATCGCGGCCGAGACCGTCTTCGTGCCCAGATGTACGAGGAGCTCGCGCCGGAGACCGCCGAGGTCGAGGGGGAGTTCTTCGAGGAAGGTCCCTCCGGCGACTTCTACGACGATCGCCGATGACCTCGTCCGGTCCTGACCCGCGTGACCCGCTGGTCCTCGATACCCGCGCCCTTCAGCTCCAGCGTCGACCGGGGTCGATGATCTCGGTTGAGCGTGACGTGGCCGCCCCTGCTGATTTCGGTGTCGTGATGGCCCGAGTGCCGGTGGATTCCACCATCGAGCTTGATCTACGGCTGGAGTCAGTGATGGAGGGCGTGTGGCTCTCCGGCTCTGCCGACATCGAGGTTGAGGGCGAGTGTGCTCGGTGCCTGGAGCCGGTGGGCTGGGGAGAGACCCTGGAGATCGCCCAGATGTTCGAATACGCAGCCACGGACTCCCGAGGAGCGGTTATCCCGAGCGCTGAGGATGACGAGGACGAGGCCCTACCGGTCATCCACGATGACCTGATCGACCTGACCGAGGTGCTTCGTGACGCCGTGGTCTTGGCCCTGCCCCTGGCCCCGCTCTGTTCGGCCGATTGCCCAGGGCTGTGCCCTGAATGCGGGATTGTGCTGGCCGAAGCCCCCGGACACGCCCACGAGCAGATCGACCCTCGCTGGGCGGCCCTCGGTGGCCTAATTGAGCCTGACGAGAGCCAGCGGTAAGGGCATACCCCGCGAGGCCCTACACTTATGAGGCTCGTCGGTCCCGCTCTCACGCTGACCGTTCGCGAAGCAGAGACCTCAGCAGTACACACAGATTGGGATGAACCGTGGCCGTTCCGAAGAGGAAGACCTCACGCTCGAACACTCGCAGCCGTCGCTCGCAGTGGAAGACGAGCGCAGCAGCCATCGTGACCTGCGCTAACTGCCGCGAGAAGAAGCTTGCGCACACCGCATGCCCGTCCTGCGGTACCTACGCCAAGCGTCGCGTTCTCGACGTCTGATCCGTTGAGTCGCGTCGCCGTTGATCTCCTCGGCGGTGACGGTGCTCCCGAGGTCGTGGCGGATGCCGTCCTGGCTCTTATTGACGAGCCCGGCATCGACCTCGTCCTCGTGGGTCCCACGGTCGTAGCGACCGAACTCCTCACTGCACGCGGAATCGATCCCGCGAGAGTCCGCATCCTCGATGCCGACTCCGTTGTTCCCATGGATGCAGATCCGCTTGCTCTCCTTCGCGCTTCCGATTCGTACAGCGTGTCGGTGGCTGCCGCCGCAGTGCGCGATGGCCTGGCCGATGCATGGGTGACCGTCGGCCACACAGGTGCCGCTGTTGCAGCTGCCGCCTTCACTCTTGGTCGAGTTCCGGGTATGACCCGACCCGCACTCGCGGTCGTATTGCCTGCAACTCACGGACCTGTGGTTCTCGTTGATGCCGGTGCAGTTCTCGACGCGACCGCCGACACGCTTCTGCACTTTGCCCTGGCCGGTTGGTGCTACGCACATGCACTCGATATCGCGGATCCGGTGATCGGTCTCCTGAGCATCGGCAGTGAACCCGGCAAGGGCGATGTCCTTCGTTCGGTGACAGATTCGCTACTGAGGCAGATCCTTCCCGGATTCGGTATGCGCTACGCGGGGCCAGTCGAGGGTCATGACGTATCTCGAGGTGATCGCGCACAGGTCATCGTCACTGATGGATTCACCGGGAATGTGCTGCTTAAGGGCATTGAGGGCGCAGTCACCTGGACCGCAGCCAGGCTCGGGGAGTCGTACGGGGATCCCGCACCCGCGCGGCGACTCGTCACGCAGACCGCGACCGGCGACTTTGCGGGCGGAATGCTCCTCGGCGTGAACGGTGTCACTGTCATCGGGCATGGCGCCGGCTCCGCTGCTGAGGTTGCGGCCTGCATTCGGCTTGCAGCAAGGGTTGCCGAACACGACATCGTCGCCGAGACTCAGTCGACATTCTCTGCATTGGTGTCGACTCCGTGACCGGCATCATCAAGCGCGAGCAGGAGCTCGCCGCACTGCAGTCGAACCTTCAGTCACCGGTGCAACGCGACCTCCTCGATCAGGCCACCACGCATCGCTCATTCGCTTACGAGCATGGCGGAATTCCCGAGAATGAACGACTTGAATTTCTCGGTGACTCTGTGCTCGGCATCGTCATCACCGAATGCCTATACGCACGATTTCCCGACGTACCGGAGGGACAGCTCGCGAAACTGCGCGCTGCCGTAGTGAATGCGCGCGCATGTGCAGAGGTTGCTCGCACCCTCGATCTCGGACGCTACATGCTGCTCGGTCGCGGAGAGGAGTCCACGGGAGGTCGCGACAAGTCGTCGATTCTTGCTGATGCCATGGAAGCCGTGATTGGCGCGATCTACCTCTCCTCAGGACCTGAAATCTCACGTGAGTTTGTCCTGCGCATGTTCGGCCCTTTGATCGATGCCTCATCTGAGCTCGGCGCCGGCCTGGACTGGAAGACCTCGTTGCAGGAAGCGGCAGCAGATGCCGGCTTAGGTGTGCCTGAATATCTCGTCACTGACGAGGGCCCTGATCACGAGAAGGAATTCCACGCCAGGGTGCGCATTGGCAATGAGATTCTCGGTGAGGGCGTCGGCCGATCGAAGAAGCTTGCTGAGCAGCAGGCGGCCTCGCACGCCTACGCCGCCGTGCGGGAGATTGCGGGCCACTGATGCCCGAGCTTCCCGAAGTCGAGGTCGTGCGACGTGGGCTTGCGGAGCACGTGAGTGCTCGGGCCATCCGATCTGTCGATGTGTTGCATTCACGCGCCGTGCGCAGACAGCATGGGCCACTCGATGCCGCCCTCGTGGAACGCACTGTGCGCTGCGTGAGTCGTCGCGGAAAGTACCTGTGGATGCCCCTGGATGATGGCACTGCGCTCGTGGCACATCTCGGCATGAGCGGTCAGTTGTTGATGCAGCCTTCTAATGCGCCCGACGAGAAGCACCTTCGAGTTCGAATCCGCTTCGATGACGATGGGCGCGAACTTCGCTTTGTTGATCAGCGCACCTTCGGTGGTCTGATGACCGCTGATCTCGTCAAGGACAATCTGAATGGTCACGTACCCACTGAGATCGTGCACATCGCGAGAGATCCACTTGATCCGTCGTTCGATGATGAGGATTTCATCACGCGCCTTCGGGTGAAGGACACAGAGATCAAGAGAGCCCTTCTCGACCAGGCTTTGATCTCAGGCATCGGAAACATCTATGCCGATGAGTCACTCTGGCGCTCTCGCCTTCACGGCCGTCGTGCCACCAGTGGTATCAGTCGGGCCAAGGCACGCGAACTCCTCGCGCATGTGCGCGAGGTCATGGCAGACGCCCTCGCGCAGGGCGGTACTAGCTTCGATGCGCTCTACGTCAACGTGAACGGGGAGAGCGGCTATTTTGATCGATCCCTCGATGCGTACGGCCAGGAGGGGGAGCCGTGTCATCGCTGCGGAACTGCAATCCGCCGAGAGCACTTCATGAATAGGTCAAGCTTCTTTTGTCCGCGCTGTCAGCGCTGACCGTTCAACCTCACGAGCCTGGATCAGGATTCGAATATTCCGAGCAATTCGCCGATGCGGTGATCCGCCTCGGCGGGATGCCGGAAACGCAGGTCGGTCTGGACGCTGTAGGCATTCCGGCGGCCGACCTTGGTCGTGGTGACGTAGCCCGCCTCCTCGAGGTCGTGGAGGATTCCCTGCACCGATCGCTCGGTGATGCCCACGGCCAATGCGATATCCCGAATACGGGAATCGGGTGCTCCTGCCAAATGGATGAGCACATGGGCGTGGTTGGTCAAGAACGTCCACTGGGACACGCGGCCTCCTTTCTTCCTGAAAGTATATACAGGAAATAAAATACGTGTAATATGTATCGTATGAACTTGGACGAATATGAATCAGCCGTTGCCGCCGCCTGCCTCAACCCGACCCTGCCTTACCCGGCGAATCACTTTGCCTTCCGACACGTGCTCAAGGACTTGCCCGACCCCACCTCGACCTCCGTGGTCGAGATCGGAGTGGGCATGGGGGGTGCCATCCCGCTATTCGCGGGAACGGGATTCAGTTTTGCCGGATTCGATCGTGACGGTGCGTGCGTCGAGAGCAGTAGGCGTGCGCTGAGTGAGGCTGGGCAAGATCCTTCACGCATCATCACTGCTGACCTGGAAGATCCTGAGTCCTACGCGGCATTACCCGGCGCCGGCAGTTTTGATGCACTCATTGCAATGGGTGTTCTTCCTCATGTCACTTCGGTTCGGCAGGCAATTCTCAACGCGGTGAGCCTCGTGCGCCCAGGCGGACACGTGTTCTTCGAGTTCAGGAACGCGCTCTTCTCGCTGGTCACCTTCAATCGCTACACCCGCGAATTCATCTGCGATCAGCTGCTCGGTGATGCATCAAGTGAAGTGCGCGAGGCGGTTGACGCCGAACTCGCGAAGCGACTCAATCTCACCATCCCTGCTGGAGAGATTCATCCCGAGTCGTTCCACGTGCCATTCGACATCATTGCGATCGCTCGGGAGCTGGGGCTTGAGGAGCCACGGATCATCCCCTTCCACTTTCACGCCGGCATGCCGGCGATCGAAGGTGATGTCGCGCAGTCGTATCGCCTTGACTCCGTCTCGATGGAGGACGATGCGTCAGGGTGGAAGGGACTTTTCCTCGCGTCGGCATTCCTTCTCCGTGCACAGCGGGCGGAGTAGTCGAACGTCATGGATATCTGGTCACTTGCGCTGGGAAATCTGCTCTCCATTCCGATTCTCTGCTTCGTACTCGGCTTCCTCGCCACGCGAGTGAAGTCCGATCTGCGGATCCCTGATTCAGTGATGAAGTTCTTGACGTTCTACCTGCTGCTCGCAATTGGCATCAAGGGCGGAGTATCCCTTCGCAAGGCGGAGGTCACTGACCTGGCTTGGCCGGTCGTGGCGACGATCATCCTTGGCATTGCTCTTCCGGTGCTCGCCTTCTTCGCGCTGAGGATGCTCACTCGGCTCAGTCGCACAGATCGCGGTGCGATATCGGCTCACTACGGCTCGACCTCCCTGGTGACGTTCACCGCCGCCCTGGTCTTCTTGGAGGCGGCGGGAGTTTTCGTCGAGGGGTATGTCGTGACCTTGCTCGCCATCATGGAAATCCCCGGCATCATTGTCGGGCTCATGCTGGCGAGCTCCCGCGGGCGAGGTGCCCGAGCCTTGATCTCGAGTGCCCGCGAGGTAATCACGAGTCCATCGATCGTGCTTCTCGTCGGCGGTGTCGTCATCGGAGCTGTCGCCGGCCCAGCGCGCTTCGAGGCAGTCGCTCCGTTCTTCTCCGATCTCTTCGTCGGCGTGCTGAGCTTCTTCTTGCTCCAGATGGGGATCACCGTCGCCACTCGGCTCGGCGGTTTCGCGGCCGCGGGGCCTGGGCTCGTGGTCTTCGCCATTGTCTTCCCCTTCGTGGCCGGGTCCGTGGGAGTGATCGCTGGTGCCACTGCCGGACTCGGAGCTGGCGGTGCCGCGATGCTCGGCGTGCTGTGCGCCAGTGCCTCGTATATCGCGGCCCCGGCGGCTGTTCGACTGGCCCTTCCGGCGGCCAATGAGGGTCTCGCAATTACCTGCGCCCTGGCCATCACTTTCCCCGTGAACATGGTTGCGGGCATCCCCGCGCTTACCTACCTGGGCAGGGTCCTCGTGGCATGAAGGCCGATTGACTCCATCAGGCGCTTGGCCTTCGCCAATGCTGTCCGATCTTGGGGAGCCTGGCAGATAGGCTTGTCCCGATTCGTCCTCAGCGCCCTTCCCCGCGCCTGACCAGCGGAGAACTGTGCACCTCAAGAATTTGACCCTCAAGGGCTTCAAGTCGTTCGCCTCGGCTACGACCTTGCACTTCGAGCCGGGCGTGACCTGCGTGGTCGGCCCCAATGGCTCAGGCAAGTCCAATGTTGTCGACGCCCTTGCCTGGGTCATGGGTGAGCAAGGTGCCAAGAGCCTGCGCGGCGGCAAGATGGAAGACGTCATCTTCTCCGGTACCACCGGACGCGCCCCCCTCGGCCGCGCCGAAGTATCGCTGACCATCGACAACTCTGACGGCGCCTTGCCTATCGAGTTCTCTGAGGTCACGATTTCCCGCGTCCTCTTCCGCAATGGCGGCTCCGAGTACTCGATCAACAATCAGCCGTGCCGCCTCCTCGACGTGCAAGAGCTCTTGAGCGACTCAGGCATTGGCCGCGAGATGCACGTCATCATCGGACAGAATCGACTGACCTCCATTCTCGAGGCCACGCCCGAAGAGCGACGCGGAATCATCGAGGAGGCCGCAGGCGTTCTCAAGCATCGCCGCCGCAAGGAGAAGGCGCTGCGCAAGCTTGACGCCATGGGTGCCAACCTCACCCGGCTAGAAGACCTCACGACCGAACTTCGTCGCCAGCTCAAGCCGTTAGGTCGCCAGGCCGAAGTCGCTCGTCGGGCCGTTGTGATCCAGACAGATGTGCGCGATGCCCGCTTGCGCTTGTTCGCCGATGATCTCGTCGGATTGCGTACTGCCCATGACGCGGAGGTGGCTGACGAGACCGCACTGCGGGAACGCCAGGCCGAAGTTGAGACCTCGTTGGCGACCCTCGTCGCGCGTGAGGGCGAACTCGAGGTGGTCGCCCAAAGCGATGCGCCACGACTTGCCGCTGCGCAGGAAACCTGGTTCAAGCTCAGCGGTCTCAGCGAGCGGTTCAATGGCCTTGTTCAGCTAGGTGTCGAGCGGGTGCGCAACCTGCAGCCTGAAGCTGAGGAAGAAGGCTCCGGCCGCGACCCCGAGCAGATCGAGGCTGAGGCACGCACGCTGCGAGCCCAGGAGTTCGAGCTTGGTCGTGAGGTAGAAGCGGCACGCCAGGCGCTATCGGAGGCCGAGAGTGCGCGCGCTGCTGCTGAGCAGGCTGCCGCGGCTGAGGAACGTCGCGTGGCCGAACTCGAGCGCGCTGCCGCTGATCGTCGCGAGAGCTTGGCTCGACTGACCGGTCAGGTCAATGCCGCAACCTCGCGACTCGAGACTCGTGCTCACGAGATCGAGCGACTTTCTGCGTCAGTGGCCGAGGCCACCGACCGCGGTGAGACTGCCCAGCGCGAATTCCATGCAATCGAGGTCCAGGTCGCCGGTCTCGACGAGGGTGAAGTGGGTCTCGACGAGGAGCACGAAGGAGCACAGTCAGCTCTCGAGCGCGCTGATGCTCGCGTCGAAGAACTGCGCACTCTCGAATCAGTCAAGGAGCGTGAGCGTGCTGCGCTCAGTGCGCGCCTCGAAGCACTCGAGCTCGGCCTTTCCCGCAAGGACGCTGCATCCGTGCTGGTGGCTGCAGGCGATCGCGTCCCGGGCGTCCTGGGTTCACTTGCCTCGCTGCTGCAGGTCGAGCACGGGGCGCAAGCTGCTGTTGCAGCGGCCCTCGGTGATGTCGCTGATTCCGTCGTGGTGCGTGGCGTTGATTCCGCTGTCGCGTCCCTCGTACTGCTGAAAGATCAAGACGCAGGTCGCGCCGCGCTTGTGATCGCAGATCCCGAAGCCGCTCCGATGCCTGACCCCGGCTACGCGCCGGCAGGAAGATGGCTTCGCGATCTCGTGCGCTGTGATGATGCGCTGCGTTCTGCTGTTGATCGCCTGCTCGCAGGGCACGTGCTCGTCGCGGATGTCAATGCAGCAGCATCTGCGCATCGCTCACATCCGTCACTCGTCTTCGTCACCGAAGCCGGCGACGTGTTCGGAAGTGGCGTTGTGCACGGTGGTTCGACCAGTGCACCGAGTCTTCTCGAAGTGCAGGCCGCCTATGACGAGACTCGCGAGGAGCTCGACGGCGTCATCGCTGCACTCGAGCGCGCACGCTTCGAGATGGTGTCCGCCCGCACCGCACAGCAACAAGCCTCCACCGTTGTTGAATCCACCTTGTCCCGTTTGCATGAATCCGATGCACGTATGGCTGCGGTTGCCGAGCAGCTGGGTCAGCTTGGTCAGGTTGCGCGAGCAGCGCTTGCCGAAGCAGAGCGCTTGACCCTCGCGCTTGATGCGGCGCGCGCCGCTTTGGCCCAAGACGAAGTCACGCTCGGCGAACTCCAAGGCCGACTTAACCAAGCCCAGGAAGCACCTGAGCCCGACCCCGCCGACGACAACCGGCAACTGATGGCCGAGGCCGCGAAGGCTGCACGCCAGCACGAGGTTGATTCTCGACTGGCACTTCGCACTGGTGAAGAGCGCGTCACCGCGATCGGTGCGCGTGCAGCTCAACTCGAGCGCGCGGCCGAGGCGGAGCGTGAAGCACGCATCGCGGCAATCGAACGTCGTGAACGTCGTGCACGTGAACTCGTTGTTGCTCAGGCTGTGCTCGCCGGTGCGCGCATCGCGCTTTCTCGGGTCGAGCGTTCAGTGGCCGCCGCCGCTTCAGAGCGCGCTGAGGGCGAGAGCGCCAAGAAGGAGCGCGACGCTACGCTGCTCACCCTTCGTGCCCAGATGCGCGAACTCGCGACCGAGCTCGATCGCTTGAAGGACACTGTTCATCGCGATGAGGTTGCACGCGCCGAACAGCGCATGCGCATCGAGGCTCTCGAAGTCAAGGTCATGGAGGACTTCGGCATCGAGACTGAGATTCTGCTCGCCGAATACGGCCCGAACGTGCTGGTTCCGCCCAGCGCCGTGTCACCTGGCGACGAGATCCCCGCCGATGCTCCCGCTCCCGAGCCCTACCCGTTCGTGCGTGCAGAGCAGGAAAAGCGCCTGAAGGCAGCCGAGCGTGATCTCGCACTGCTCGGCAGGGTAAATCCGCTGGCTCTCGAGGAGTTCTCGGCAATGGAGGAGCGTCACCGCTTCTTGACCGAACAGCTCGATGACCTCAAGCGCACGCGTGATGATCTCCTCGACATCATCAAGGAGGTCGACTCGCGCGTCGAGCAGGTCTTCACCGAGGCCTACGCCGAGATCGAGCGTGAGTTCGAGGGTGTGTTCGCCCGACTGTTCCCCGGCGGCGAAGGTCGCCTCATCCTGACCGACCCCAATGACATGCTGAACACTGGTGTCGATGTCGAGGCACGACCCCCCGGCAAGAAGGTCAAGCGCCTCTCACTGCTCTCGGGTGGCGAGCGCTCACTCACGGCTGTGGCATTCCTGGTGGCATTGTTCAAGGCACGTCCGAGCCCGTTCTACGTACTCGACGAAGTCGAGGCCGCACTCGACGACGTAAATCTTGGTCGACTGATCGACATCATCGAGGAACTACGCGATAACTCGCAGCTCATCGTGATCACTCACCAAAAGCGCACGATGGAAATCGCCGATGCCCTGTACGGCGTCTCGATGCGCGGTGACGGCGTCACTCAGGTGATCGGCCAGCGCCTACGCGAAACCGAGGCTGCCACCGCATGAGCAACGGGCTCATCTTTGCCGTCGTAGCGATCGTTCTGGTCGTCATCGCGATCATCGCGATTGTTGTCATCACGCGCAGTCGCCGGCAGGTGTCCGCGCCGCCGACCGCCCCAGCTGCCCGCGTCAGTGGCGGGGGAGCGCGCGACGACGACAGTCAAGCTCGGGCACCGTCATTCGATGCGGCTGTCGGCACGGCAATTCTCGAACCGGGTATCGCAGATGTCGAACTCCAGGCTGCTATCGAGGAAGCTCTCGTATCCGACGCCGATCTCGAGGAACTCTCGGGGCTCGATATCCCCGAGCCTTCGGCAGGTCGTCTGCAGCGCCTTCGTGCTCGACTCGCTCGATCGAATAACGCGCTGGGCAAGGGCCTGCTCGCCCTGATGAGCCGTGACTCCATTGATGACGAGACCTGGGATGAAATCGAAGAGACCCTTCTCGTCGCAGATCTCGGCGTTGGTCCCACCATGGAACTCGTCGAGCGTCTACGCACCCGGGTCCGTGTGGAGGGCACTGGAAATGTCGACGCGATGCTGCGCGAGGAACTCCTCGCCCTCGTCGACCCGTCCATGAATCGCACGGTGATCACCGAAGTGCCTGGCCGACCGGCCGTCGTGCTTGTCGTAGGAGTCAACGGCACTGGCAAGACCACGACCACGGGCAAACTGGCCCGACTGCTGGTGGCCGATGGCTGCACAGTCGTTCTCGGCGCCGCTGACACCTTCCGTGCAGCCGCTGCTGATCAGCTGCAGACCTGGGGAGATCGTGTCGGTGCGGCAGTCGTGAGGGGCCCGGAAGGTGGCGATCCCGCTGCCGTGGCGTTCGACGCGGTCCAGATTGGTGCTGCCGCTGATGTCGACACGGTCGTGATCGACACCGCAGGCCGATTGCACACGAAGACCGGCCTCATGGACGAACTCGGCAAGGTCAAGCGAGTTGTGGAGAAGCAGTCACCGGTTGATGAGGTACTGCTCGTCCTCGATGCGACCACAGGTCAAAACGGTCTTACTCAGGCCAAGGTGTTTTCCGAGGTCGTTGACGTCACGGGTATTGCGTTGACCAAACTCGACGGCACAGCTAAGGGCGGCATCGTCGTGGCCGTGCAGCGCGAGCTCGGCGTCCCGGTCAAGCTCGTGGGCCTGGGCGAGGGGCCTGATGACCTCGCCCCCTTCGATCCCGTGGCCTTTGTTGACGCACTTCTTGCCTGATCGGCTAATTCGTAACATTCACGAAACGCGGGTGGCTATTTCGTGATCCGTCGGTAACACGAGCCGTCTTCCGCGGAAACGCGTGTCGAACATTCTCTCTCCAGCGAGCAACACAAGCCTTGGAGGGAGACTCGCATGCAATCCGCTCTTGATACGGGCAACACAGCGTGGGTGCTAACCAGCGCCGCGATGGTCCTGCTCATGATCCCGGGCCTCGCCTTCTTCTACGGAGGCATGGTCCGAACAAAGTCCGTTCTCAACATGCTCATGATGGTCATGGGCTCACTTTTCGTCGTCGGCATCCTCTGGGTGGCCTTCGGCTACACGGTCGCCTTCGGAACCGATACTGGATCGGGTCTCATCGGAAGCATCACCGAGAACGCGTGGCTCACCAACCTGATGGCTGATGCACCTGACGCGGCACTGCCCGCCATGGCATTCGTCGCCTTCCAGGCAATGTTCGCCTGCATCACTGTCGGCCTGATCGCCGGCGCAATTGCCGACCGCACCAAGTTTTCTGCCTGGTTGATCTTCTCGGCCCTGTGGGCCACGATCGTGTACTTCCCGGTGGCGCACTGGGTGTGGGCGGCAGGTGGCTGGATCTTCAAGCTCGGAGTCATCGACTTCGCCGGTGGAACCGCTGTTCACATCAATGCGGGTGCAGCAGGTCTCGCACTCGCAATCGTGATCGGTCGCCGCGTCGGCTGGAAGAAGAATCCGATGCGTCCGCACAACCTGACTCTCGTCATGATCGGTGCCGGTCTCCTGTGGTTCGGCTGGTTCGGCTTCAACGCCGGCTCGGCGCTGGCGGCCAATAACGCTGCGTCGGTGGTGTTCGTCAATACCTTCGTCGCCACCTGCGCAGCTGGTATCGGATGGCTCGTGGTCGAGAAGATTCGCGATGGTCATGCCACATCGCTCGGTGCTGCATCCGGCATCGTTGCGGGCCTTGTTGCGATTACTCCGGCCTGCTCGGCGCTGAGCCCGATCGGCTCGATCATCTTGGGCGCACTCGCTGGCGTGGTCTGTGCACTTGCTGTCGGCCTGAAGTACAAGCTCGGCTATGACGACTCGCTCGATGTCGTGGGTGTCCACCTCGTCGGAGGACTCGTCGGCACCTTGGCCATCGGTTTCTTGGCCACCGACCTGGCCCCGGCTGGCGTCAATGGGCTGTTCTACGGCGGTGGCCTGGACCAGCTCGGGAAGCAGGCTATTGGCGCTTTCGCCGTGCTGTTCTACTCACTGATCGTGGCCGGCCTTCTCGGCTTGCTGCTTAAGTACACGATCGGCATCCGAATCACCAAGGATGATGAGGTTGCGGGTATTGACCTCACTGAGCATGCAGAATCCGCTTACGAGCTCGGTGAGTCCGGAGGCGGCGGAGTATTCGCAGGTGTTGGTCACGCGGCCCGCGCCAAAATGGAGGTGGAGTAAATGAAGCTGATTACCGCGATCATCAAGCCGTTCAAGCTCGAGGACGTCAAGGGCGCGCTTGAGGGCAAGGGCATTACCGGTCTGACGGTGTCTGAGGCTTCGGGCTTCGGCCGCCAGCGCGGTCACACTGAGGTCTACCGAGGCGCGGAGTACACCGTTGATCTCGTGCCCAAGGTTCGCGTCGAGGTTCTCGTCGATGACGAGAACGCCGACACTGTCGTCGAAGCGATCGTGGGCGCTGCCCAGACCGGTCGCATCGGAGATGGCAAGGTCTGGGTCATCCCGGTCGACAGCGTCGTTCGTGTCCGCACCGGCGAGCGAGGATCAGAAGCGATCTAAGTGACCGCTGACTTCCAAGCCGCGCGAGGCGAGCTCATCCGTCGACCCGGGCCATTTGGCCCGGGTCGACGGACTGCGCTCACTCGACTGACCGATGACTGGTTACGTGAACTTTTCGCGTCTGCAGACGCGACTTCCGGCGCAGACATTGCACTGGTGGCCGTGGGCGGTCACGGAAGGTCAGAACTCGCGCCCGGAAGTGATCTCGATCTTCTTCTTCTTCATCGCACGGATGCGCGGCGTGCCGCGAACGTGGCAGACGCTCTCTGGTACCCGATCTGGAATTCCGGCGTCGCCCTCGATCACAGTGTCCGTACGGTTGCCGAGGCACGCAGGCTCGCCAGCGAAGACGTCAAGGTCGTACTCGGCTTAATGGATGCTCGGGTGATTGCCGGTCCACCAGAGCTCGCTGAGCAATTGAAGAAGGCTGTGTTCAGTGACTGGCGCGCCATGGCAAGTCGCCGACTTCCTGATCTGCGTGAACTCGTGGAGAGTCGTCGCGAGCGTTTCGGAGAACTCGCCCATGTTCTCGAGCCCGATATCAAGGAGGCCTACGGCGGCTTGCGTGAGGCAACGGTCATTCGTGCAATTGCTGCCTCTTGGCTGACAGATATTCCTCACTCGTCTTGGCAGACGTCAGTGGAGTTCCTGCTCAACGCCCGTGATGCCCTCCACTGGGTTTCCGGCAAGAGTGGTGATGTCTTGCTGCTGCAAGAGCAGGCGGCTGTTGCTGAGGCTCTCGGTCTGGAATCCGATGATCACTTGCTGCGTGAGGTGTACGCAGCGGGTCGCTCAATTGCTTATGCCTCTGACACCACGTGGCATCGCGTCACTCGCTTGACGCGCCGCGCACCGCGATTGTCCTTTCGTCCGGTCAAGCGCAGTGGGGGACCAGAGCGACTTCCGCTCGCTGATGGTGTCGTCGTACAGGACGGCGAGGTCGTTCTCGCCGCCGATGCACGCCCCGATCGTGACCCCACTCTCGTGCTCCGCGCCGCCGCAGCTGCTGCACAGGCAGGGGTGCCTCTCGCGCAGCACACTGTCGACAGGCTGGCACGCGAGTCGGCGCCGATTCCGGTTCCATGGCCCAGGTCCGGCCGAGAGGCCTTCATCTCCCTTCTCGGCGCAGGAGCCCCCACTATCACCGTCTGGGAGGCCCTTGACCAGGTTGGCTTGATCTCCTCGCTGATTCCGGGTTGGGAAGTCATTCGCTCGGCTCCACAGCGCAATGCCATTCATCGATTCACCGTTGATCGCCATCTGGTGGAGACAGCGGTGCAGGCCAGTGCTCTAACGCGCAATGTCGAACGCCCCGACCTCCTGCTCGTAGCGGCGCTTCTGCATGACATCGGCAAGGGTCGCCCAGGTGATCACAGCGTGGTGGGCGCGGAGATTGCGGGCCAGCTCTGCCCGATGCTCGGCTTCGACGATGACGACACTGCCGTCATCGTCGCTTTGGTGCGCCACCATCTCGTGCTGCCGGACACTGCCACCCGTCGTGATCTCGATGATCCGGCAACGATTGCAGCGGTGACCGATGTGCTCGACACGCACGATCTGCTCGACCTGATGAATGCGCTAGTCGAAGCGGATTCAATGGCGACTGGTCCCGCCGCCTGGAGTGACTGGCGCCGCAATCTCATCAACGACCTCGTGAAGCGCAGCCATTCTGCGCTTGCCGGTACGCCTCATCCGGAACCTCCGGCACTTACTCCCGAGCAACTCGCACTGGCCGGTATGTCCGGTGTCCACGTCACAATGGACGAGCTTGACGATGAGTGCACGTTGACTGTTGCCGCACCTGATCGCGTCGGCCTACTGTCCCTCGTTGCCGGTGTGCTGTCACTGCACAGGCTCCAGGTGCGCGCGGCGAAGGTCACGACGTTGGGTGATCGAGCGCTGCAGGTCTGGACTGTCCGGCCACTGTACGGAGATCCGCCGCGAGTCGAACAGGTCGCCGATGACATTAAGCGTGCACTCGAAGGCACGTACGACATCGCTGAGAAGATCGCCAAGCGAGATGCGGCCTATGCCTCGTCAGAGTCTGTGGCGCGTCCACAGGCGCGGGTCGACATAGCTGTCGGAGCGAGCGACAGCACCACCGTGCTCGAGGTGCGATCCCACGACGCTCCGGGCTTGCTTCATCGGGTCACCGGTGCTGTGGCGGCCGCGGACGCCGCAATCGTCGGAGCCAAGGTTGCGACTTTGGGCTCTGAGGTCGTTGACGTCTTCTTCCTCGTGGATCGACTCGGGAAGCCGCTCTCCACTGACCACGCGGGGGCAGTGAAGGTCACGGTTCAAGCTGCGCTGGCCTAACCAGTAGCCTTAACGTCGTGTTCGCGAATCTTTCCGACCGGCTGGCGTCGACCTTCAAGGGTCTGCGCGGCAAGGGTCGACTCTCCGAGGCTGATGTTGATGCCACGGTGCGCGAAATCCGTACCGCCCTGCTCGAGGCCGACGTCGCCCTGCCGGTGGTGCGAGAGTTCTGCGCGGCGGTCAAGGAGCGTGCAATCGGAGTCGAGGTCTCCGGAGCCCTGAACCCTGCGCAGCAAGTCATCAAGATCGTCCACGACGAGCTCGTCACGGTTCTCGGTGGCGAGACCCGCACCCTTCGCCAGGCGAAGAACCCGCCCACGGTCATCCTTCTCGCCGGACTTCAGGGTGCAGGCAAGACCACTTTGGCCGGCAAGCTCGCGCTCCAGCTCAAGGGTCAAGGCCACACCCCGCTACTCGTTGCTGCTGATCTTCAGCGTCCGAATGCCGTCGATCAGCTGAAGGTCATTGCGGGTCAGGCGGGCGTGGCGATCTTTGCGCCCGAGCCAGGTAACGGCGTCGGTAATCCGGTCGATGTCACCCGCCAGGCCAAGCAGTACGCCGAGCAGAAGCTTCATGACTACGTCATCGTCGATACGGCAGGTCGCCTGTCGATTGATGCAGACCTCATGCAGCAGCTGCGTGATGTCCGCGATGCTGCGCAGCCAGACGACACCTTGCTTGTCATTGACGCGATGATCGGCCAGGACGCCGTGCGCACCGCCGAGGAGTTCCTCTCGGGTGTGGGCTTCGACGGCGTCGTCCTGACAAAGCTTGATGGTGACGCTCGTGGTGGCGCCGCGCTGTCGGTCAAGGGTGTCACCGGCCGCCCGATCATGTTCGCCTCCATCGGTGAGAAGCTCACCGACTTCGAGGTCTTCCACCCCGATCGCATGGCCTCGCGCAT
>CANFQC010000032.1 GCA_947449035.1 Actinomycetota bacterium | reverse complement strand
GCCCGACTCTCGTGATAGGTCTTGGTCTCGTCGGCGCGGTGCGGATTGACGGCAACCGCGAAACCACTCGCTCGCAACTGCTCGATCAATTCGGCTCGATAGTCGTAAAGAGCACCAATGAACGTAACGTCGAACTTCTTGGGTTTACCGGCCACGTAAGCCTCGACTGCATCGACGCTTGCCTGTGACCAAGGCATCGTGATTGGTCCGACTTCCGGCTGGCCCTTGCGGACAAAATCATCCATGGGTTCGCAGATGTCTCCGATGAGCATTCGTGAAAAGAGCTTCCCGAGTCGGCGCGTGCGCAGTCGTAGCCAGTGAAAAGCCGAGTCATACATCATCGCGATGAGGACGCCGTCCCACTTCTGTTCGAGGATCGACGCGATGACATCCCAGCTCCAGCACTGCGGTTGATTGGGATCGTTTTCAATTTGGGCGATGACGTGGGTGGCTTGCGTCTCGCCCAACGTGTTCAGAAAGCGAGTGTGCCAGGCGGTTTCAGACTCATCTGATGCAACACCGAACAGCGTGACGTTCTCTTGCCCAAGAATCTCGACTGCTGATTGGTAGACCTCGAAGAAGAGATTGCCTCCGCCCGGATGCCAGTTGTGGGCATCGGGGCCGTGATGGGCACAGACGATGAGATGAACTGGGCGATCAGGATTCTTGGCGAACGTCGGCAGTTCGTCGATGGTCTGCTTGAGGGCATGAAGTTGAGCCCGAGTATGACGCTTTCGTTGGAACAGCCAGACGTCATCGTTGAGGCGCGGATACACGCGGGAGACAACGCCCCCCACCCGGGCGCCGAGGGAGGGGCTTTCGGTATTCGACATGATCGCCAAAGTCTAGATCGTGTGACGCCGCAGAACGCGCGACTCGAACCAGTGGCGGCCGATCTGATAACTGTCGTAGGCGGTAGCGCGAAGACTGAGTCGGCGAGGCGTGATGAGGGCTGAGGGTTCGCCTCCCAGTCGTTCATCAAGTGCAGCACGTGACCGCAAGCGTCGCTGAGTGGTGATCGAAATCGGAGAGGTGGTGAGTCCGAGCAGCGAGGACATTGCTGCGCAGTAGCAGGAGCTCAGAACAGCACGTGGGGTGCGAACGGTGATGGAGTCATCACCTGCGGAGAAACGGGCGAGTACATCAGGGAGATGAACACCGACGCCACCTGTGAAGACGCCCCAGTACGTCATGAGCAGATCTGGACCGATGGCCTTGTCCCAGCACACGTCGGGAAGGTCTCCGGCGAGCGCCTCGCGGGCGTCAGAGGTGCGAATGAGGGCCGCCCCCGGCGAGGAGGGCAGTCCGGCCGGGAAATGAAGCAGTTCGCTGATGACGATGTCGGGGGTCAAGGTGGTGGGCCGGTCGAGATACCGAGACACCGAACGTCCATCGGGGTAGTCGACTGCTGCACGGCAGGTGACCACGCAGGCATCATTGCGCTCGGCAGCCTCGAGCAGATTGGCGAGGGCGTTGGGTTCGATCGAGTCGTCAGACCAGATGATCTTGAGCCAGGGTGCAGTGGCGAGGTTGATTCCTCGCCGCCAGTTCTCGAGCGGTCCGACGTTCTCGGGCCAGGTACGGAACTCAAGGCGGGGGAAGGCGTCTCGACGAGCGTCGACCACCCTCTCGATGCCATCGCCGCTCGCATTGTCGACCACGATCACTTCGATGTCAGAAGGGTCAAGCCGACTCTCGCGGATCGAATCAAGCGCCCGGCCCACGCCTTCGGCGCGGCGATAAGCGGGGATCACGACGCTCACGCGAGGCAACCCAGTCTGATTCGTCACCTGCCGATGCTATCCCCTGGCGGATGCCGAGTTCCTGCGTGAGCGACTGCCCCGAAGGCCCGAGACCGCGTGGAAGGCGTGAGTCTTGAGCTGAACACGCCAGGTGTCGAATTGCTCGAGCAGGGCAGACTTCCCGGCGGGGCGGAAGATCGTTCGCCGCGCCCTATGAAACTCCTTGAGACTTCTGCGCCACTGGGTAGTGGAAAGACCGCCTTGACGGAAAACAGCGAGCGTGAAGCCCAGCTCGAGGGGCTCAGCGATAGTTGAACACGTCAAAATCGAGGCGTAGTCCGCGGCGACCAGGTAGGTGCGGTCGAAGCCTCCTTGGCGGCGAAGCTCGTCAGTAGCAACGATGACACCTTGGTGGGCCGGGAAGTATCCGCGAGCGAACAGTCGACGCCTCTCGCTCTGATACGACCACGGTGACTCAGTCAGTGGTGCGCCTGTCTCGCTGAAGAACAGCACTCGGCCGAAGGCCCAGGTGGGCATTGTGGGCAGCAATGCCTCATTCGCGCGCGCCAAGACGTCGGTGCTCGCAAGCTCATCTCCTGCATTGAGGAAGTAGGTGTAGGGAGTTGCCACGTCGTTTAGTGCTTCATTCATCGCGCCATAGACGCCTGATGGTGCTGCCCACCGGTACGTGAACGTGAGATCGCCGAAGCTCGCGAGAATCTCGGGAACGGCACACCGGTCAGAGCTTCCGTCGAGCACCAGAACAGTGAATTCGCGAGAAGCCTGGGAGTGAAGTGAGGCCAGAGTGTGTCTCAGCCCGGACTCGTCGTCCTTCACCACAGTCACCACGGTGAGAAGGGACACGAATCCTCCGAGGTTGAGTGACGGCGAACTTCACCTGCGAATGCGAGACTATAGGACCCGATCTAGGAGGTGACTGCTCATGGATGGTTCCGGACTCTTCGTGGGCCTGATCACGTACGGGGGCTCGACATTCAATCGCCACGGTGAGGCGACGCACACAATCGGCAGGATCGAGGCCGCCATGGCGGCGCAGGGGTTGGCGTGCACCAGCCTGATCAGTGACCGGGACGACTATTCGGCCGATGTTTTCCCCATCACGAGGTCACGACTTCTCTCATCAGCGCTCTTTCAGGCCTGGCTTGAATTCCGCTGGCGCCGCTACCTGGCCCGCGGACGGGCGGACTCCCTCTCCTCACTTCCGCGTGATGCTGCTGTTCTCGCGGTCATGTCAGCCCGAAGGCTTCATTCGTACCTGGGGTTCAACCCATTCCGCGCCGCCGCGCGCCTGCCCGGCGCCCGGCAGGTGATTCGCCTGCTCAATATCGATCTTTCTCATCTGCGGGTCTACCGGGCCGCACTGCAGTCTGATGCCGTTGGCGTACTCGTCATCGAAGATGACGCTCGACTTATCGACGGTGAAGCTCCGTTCGAGGTGCTGCAACTTCTCCTGTCGACACTCCAAGCGGACAAGTCCGAATTCGTGAATCTTTCGGAGTCGATCTCTCAGGCTGAGCTGGGGGTGTCAGGAATTCTCGGAGCACCGAAGTTTCCGGAAGGATTCGAGGGAATCGCGATCATCGCCTGCTCTCGACCCGTGACTAATACCGTGTGCGCCAATCTGTTCAGTCGGAGATTCGTGGAGATGCTTGTATCAGACATAGAGAAGCGCGGGCTATTTCCGGTGATCCCGATTGACTGGCGCCTGAACCGGATGATCATGGAGGAGTGGAAGTCGGGCGGTCTGAATTCGACGATTTGCACCTGGACCACTCCCGGCATCTTCGTTCAGGGGTCGATGCATCCCGCTGGTAGTTCTTAAAGTTCACTTGAACCCACTCGAGGTACAGCCGAAGAAAGTAGGTTGATCACGTGTCCGCTGTGAAATCTTCGAACGGGCGTGCGCTCGCCATTCTGCTCACTGTGGCGGCTGCGGTTTGGGCTGTGCTTCGTGTGGGAATCAATACGATTCCTGATCTTCCCCAAGCTGCGGCTACCGCTGCGCTCTGGCCGCAAGAACACTTGGCGGATACTTCGTCTTTCATTCGGAACAGTCCGATTGGACAGATCCTGTATCGCGTCATTGGTTCTAGTGGCCCTCGTGAATTTCTCATTCTTCATGTGGTTGCGGGAATTGCCGCGCTTGTGCTCTGGATAGCTTGGGTCTCAAGAAGTGTTCCAACTCAGCAAAGAACGCGTGCGGCCCGACTTGCATTATTGACTCCGCTCCTCGCCCTGATTGTGAGTTTCTTCGGGTCCTACGATCCGTTCACCGTGCTGGGATTCGGAGCTCTTCTCTTCGCTTGGACGATGCAATCGCGTGTGTTCCTGATTATTGCCGGGTGCTATTTGGGCTTTCAGCACTTCGAACAGTCGTGTGTCGCAGTTGTTGCGCTCATGCTCGCCGCCGCTGCCTTAAGTTCCTCCCTTCCTCGGAAATTTGAAAGTTGGAGAAAGCTCTTTTGGGCTCTGGGTGGAATCTTCATTGGTAAGTTGGTGTTGTCAGGGGTGCTCTACTCGACAGTCGGAAACTCAGTATTTGGCCGTGATGCGTACGGCACTTCATCCTGGCTTCACATTGGGTTGGTATCAGGGACCAATTTTCTACCAATTTTCGTCTACTCCCTCTTTGCTAGCTCTTGGGCACTCGTGCTTTCGATCTTTCTCGAAGTTAATCGGAGAGCCAAGTTTCAATTAGTCCTCTCCTTTCTTGTTTGCCTTGTGCCTGCCTATCTCGCAATCGATCACACCCGAGTTTTCGTCCTCACTTCGGCACCCGCTATCGCCCTTCTCATCGTGGCAACCATTTGGAAATTGCACGATCAGCCGGCGATTCGTCTCACTCTTGTCGAGGTAATCGCCTGGGTCTGCGTGCCTGTGATTTTCTGGACGGGAATGGACGGGCGCCCGTATCTGCAGCACACAGGATGGATTGATCTTTTCATCATGTTCGGCCAGCAATGGAATGGCTTCCCGGTGAATTAGCTGGGACAACTAGTTCAGAATCTCAATGAATACGGCGTGAACGGCGAACGCCAGTTGTGCAGGCGGAATGCGAGCTTGTCCTTGGCAAGCGCAAGCCCTGAAAGCGGCTGCTGCTGAATCTTCACATCGTGCCCGGCATCGGAGATCTTGTTCACTGCTGCCCGAAGATCTTTGAGATAGGGCTCGTACACATCTCGCACGTGCTCTCCTGGAAGTCGATACGTGCCCACATTCACCACATCTGGCCCAGTGATGCGAAGGCGGTGAAAGTGGAAAGTGATGGCTTCAGATGCCTGAAAGCGGGTGGCATTCCAGGGACCTTGAGTCCAGCCGGGCTGCGACTCGACGTGCACCTGCGAGCCGAAGGTCGCTGGCCAGTCATCAAGGTACTTTTGATCTCCAAACCGACCGGAATCCGGTTCCGCGAAGCACCAGTTGATGCACTGCTCCTTCCACCGCGCACGGATCGAGTCGCTGCCACTGCGAATGAACGGCATGAACTGCACGCAGTAGATGCCGTACTCCAGTGCTTGATCGTGCTCGTTCGAGTACGCATGCGGAGTGATGAGGCTTGCGGCGCCAGAACTCTCGAGGTCGGCGAAGATCGGGGCGGGTGATCGAAGAAACCACATATCGGCGTCGAGATACGTGACTCTCTTCGCTGAGTCATCACGGTCAAACACAATGTCAGAAGTGAATGGGGTCATGGTCCAGCAGTACTCGCCGACCGAACGCGAGGCCTTGATGGCGAGCAGCTCGGGTGTCTCGACATCGGCAAGCCGCAATAGTCGAACCCGTTCGAGCGCGAGAGTGTCGAGAATGTCAAAGCACGTGTCATCCATACACAGGATCCAGAGCACGGAGTCTGGATCATGCCTGCGCAGCGAGGCATGCAGGGCAATGCCGTTGGGGAGAAAGCCCGAGTCGAACAGGGTGATGTAGTGCTCGGTCATGAGGCGTCGAAGCTGTTCACCGCAGCGATGACCTCCGCCACCTCTGCGTCGCTAACGCCTGGGTGACAGGGCAATGAGAGGCAGGTTCGAGCGTGGTTCTCGGCACCGGTCAGGCCGTGGGGATCCCTGCGGGCATCCACGAGGGCGGGCTGCAGGTGAGCGGGAATCGGGTAGTGGATCAGCGTCTCGACGCCGCAACTTCGCAGGTGAGCAGCGAGAGCATCGCGCGTGGGCGACGTGACTACGAACAGATGATGCACATGAGCCTCGGGCACCTCCGCCTCCGCGAGCAGGCTCACCAGCGGATGAGCAATGCCACGGCGGTATTGCTCGGCGATGGCACGGCGGCGCTCGGTGAACTCCACAAGTAACGGCAGACGCGCACGCAAAATCGCGGCTTGAAGTTCGTCGAGTCGGCTATTCAACCCGATTTCCACATGCTCGTAACGAGTCGATTGCCCGTAATTACGGAGCAATCGAGCCTTCTCGATCACGGCAGAGTCGTGCGACACCACCGCACCAGCATCGCCTACCGCCCCTAGATTCTTGGTCGGGTAGAAACTCCAGGCACTCGCTGCTCCGATGAGGCCGGCTGCACCTTCGGAAGACCTCGCCAGATGTGCCTGGGCGCAGTCCTCGATCAGCTGGATCCCGAGTTCGCTGCAGAGGTTGGTCCAAACAGTCATCTGGCGAACTTGTCCATAAAGGTGCACCAGGAGTACGGCCCGCGTGCGAGGAGTGACACACCTGCGCACGCTCTCGGGAGAGAGCAGTGCCGTGTGCTCGTCGATGTCCGCAAGCACTGGAGTCGCGCCGGCTCGAATGATGCCGAGGATGGTAGCGAATGCTGTCATCGGAGTCGTGATGACCTCATCGCCCGCACCGATGCCGAGGCTGCGTAGGCAGATCTCGATTGCATCGAGTCCGTTGGCGACTCCCACGCTGGCAGGCGCATTGCAGGCCGCAGCCCACTCTTGCTCGAACGCGTCCACCTCCGGACCGAGCACATACCAGTGAGAGTCAATCACTCGGCGGGCTGCCGCAACCTCAGCGTCCGCGAGAGCAGACGGCTCTCGCGAGAAACCATTGAAGGGAATCATGGGGCGTCCCAATATTCGGAGGAATTCGCGCGGTAATACTCCACAGTACGGCGGAGTCCTTCGGCGAGCTCAACCTGCGGAACCCAACCCAGTTCGGACTCGATGAGACTGGTGTCGGCGTAGTAATCGCCTATGTCGATCCTCTTGCGGTCAACCGGGAACGGAATAAGTTCGTAGGAGGCGTCTGCAGACATTTCGCACATCAGCTCAGCCACCTCCTTAAGAGTCACGACCTCGTCGCTACCGAGATTGAATACACGTCCATTCGCAGACTCCGATGATGCGGCGAGGAGAAGTGCATCGACACAGTCATCGACATAGGTGAAGTCACGCTTCTGCTCTCCGTCGCCGTAGACCTTGATCGGAGTGCCCTCAATCAACTGGCGTACCCAGATGCCAAGAAAGGTCTGCCGGGCATCCTTGACGCGCATGCCCGGGCCGTAGGTGTTCGTGAGGCGTAAAGCGCAGGAGCGAATGCCATAGACCTCGTTGTAGAGGAGGTGGTACCACTCGCCGGCCAGCTTGTTTATTCCGTTGACATCAACGGGTCGTACCGGGTGCTTCTCATCGACCGGCAGGTAGTCGGGGCGACCGTAGAGCTGACGGGTACTAGCGAATACCACCTTGATGTTCGGGTTGCCTGCCCGGCAGGCCTCGAGGATCGACAGTTGTGCGGCCGCATTGATATCAAGGTCGGTGTACGGATCCGTCATCGAATCAAGATGGCTAGTCTGCCCGGCCAGATTGAACAGGTAATCCTTGCCTTCGACCAGGCGCTGTACTGCTGCTGCATCTCGCACATCGGCAATCTCGACTGTGACCTGATCAACGAGATCACTGATGTTGCGAGGATTCCCCCCGTACTCGGGAATCAGGCTGTCCATCAAGGTGACGTGGGCACCGAGGGAGACGAGTCGGCGCGCCAGATTGGAGCCGATGAAGCCGATGCCCCCGGTGATGAGGATCTTGGCGCCCTGATAGTCGGTGCCCTGGTAGGCGGGTCTACCGACCATGCCGTTTCCTCTCCACTTGGTGATCGTAACGTCATCTAGGCTCAGGGAATGGCCTCGGACTGCGCACCTATCGCGTTGTTTGCCTATAAGCGGCCGGAGCACCTGGCGAGCTGCCTCGATTCACTCCTGGACAACCCTGAGGCACCGAATACGGAGCTCTGGATCTTCTGCGATGGCCCACGAAGCGGCACTGACGAGCAATCAGTCCTGGAAGTTCGTGAACTCGCACGAAAGGTTCACGGATTCTCGCGGGTCACCCTGATTGAGCAGCCTCGGAATATCGGGCTGGCGGCATCGGTCATCTCGGGGGTCAGTCAGGTGTTGAGCGGCTCAGAACGAGTCATCGTGGTCGAGGATGACCTGATCGTGTCCCCGGATTTTCTCGCCTTCATGAACCAAGGCCTCGATATCTACGCAGATGTCCCCGATGTAATCAGCATTCATGGTTTCACTTACGCCGTCGATACCCCGCTCCCACAGAGTTTCTTCCTACGCGGAGCTGACTGCTGGGGTTGGGCGACATGGCGACGCGGGTGGGCCATATTCAACCCGGACGGACAAGCACTTCTGAGCGAACTCGACTCTCGCGGCCTGGGCAAGAGTTTCGACTTCGATGGCGTCTACCCGTATCGCCAGATGCTGGCGGAGCAGGTAGCGGGCAAGGTTGACTCGTGGGCTGTCAGATGGAACGCCTCGGCATTTCTTGCCGGAAAGCTCACGCTTTACCCCGGGGTCTCCCTCGTCGAGAACATCGGGATGGATGGCAGCGGGACCCATTCGATTGCTAGTCAGTCACATGGCTCGAAACGGAATCGATTTACTTTTCCTCTCGCTCCGATTCCGATCACTGACTCTGTGGTGGCACGAAAGGCAATTACCAACGCGCTCAAGAAGAGCTACGGAGGCGGGATCTTCGGCAGCTTGCATCGCAAATTGCGCAGGACGCATCTATGACCACCGGCCAGCGGTATCTGTGGCTAGGCCTCGAAGCAGGCTTGTGGCCTTCGTATGTCCTTGAGCACCGGCTTGCGAATGCCCTTGGAGAAGCTGGGCGCGAGGTCACCATGATCGAATGCCAGGGTGTTCTCAAGAACCAATGCCCCGTGATGACCGCGAACCATATTCTGGTGAGTGCCACGCCAGGCTCACGAGGACCAATTTGTGGGGATTGCCGACACAACGCGTCACTGACGCAATCTCGATCTTGTTACGCGTCGCTTAGCCTTGACGCTTACGTGACTGACGCGGTAAGTGCTGATGTCGCCGACATCATGTCAAAGGTGACCGCTACAAACTGGAGTGAGCTGATCGTGGACGGGATTCCCGTCGGTCGATACGCCACGTACCTCACGATGCTCCACCACAAGCTTCCAGACGTCACCTCTTCAGCCGAGGCGTGGGCGGAGTATCTAGCTGATTTGAAAAACGCGCTTCTTGTCCTCAAGTCTCTTCCGGCAATCTTCGAGGAAGAGAAGCCAACCCACGCGGTGGTTTACAACCCGCTATACCCGACTCACCGAATGTTTGTGGAGTTTGCGCGGGCCAGGGGCATACAAATCGTGAGCCTCTCCGCGGGAAGTTACCTACCCTCGCGTTATGACACAGCCTTTGTTTTCCCGCGGATCGAAAGCAGTCAGACGATGGTGGATTCGTCGAGAATTCGTGCGTCTCTCGAGTCACCGTGCAGTGACATTGAGTTGCGTGCTGTTTCGCTTCACCTCGCAGAACTGATTGCAGGCGCTGATCCCTGGGTATATTCGACCCTGCCCAGTGGGATGGGGGCGGCAGAAATTCGCAAGACCCTCGGGGTGAGACCTGAGACGCCCGTCGTGACAGTTCTCGTGTCAAGTCCGGACGAAACTCGGTCATCGATCCTCGTTGGTGCCGAGTACGTCAGAGACGCAGAGAGTGGTTTTTCAGATATTGCTGAGTTCATCGATCAGGCCGTGGCTGCAGCTCGACAGCTTCCGCAGATCGACTTCGTCTTCAGGCTGCATCCGCGTCTCTTGCCGAATAAGCGAGAACGAGTAACATCCCCTGACCTTCTTGCGATCGAAGGTGCTCTCGCGAGTCTTCCTGAGAACGCCGTGATCAACGCACCGGCGCAGCGACTGAGTCTGTACGACACGATCCGAATCTCATCCGCCGCGATTAACCAATCCTCGAGTGCAGGATTGGAATTTCTCGCGCTTGGAATACCAGTCGTGCAATATGACGCCGCACGACAGAATGCCTACCCGCCGTCGTTTGGCGAATGTGCATCGAGAAATGATGTTGCTGGTCTAACCGAGGCTATTCAGTCGGCACTTGATTCAGGATGGAGCATTGAAAACTCACGAAAAGCCTTTCGCTGGTTAGCAACGATTCTGCTGAGGGTTACTCTTCATCTCGCGCCGCTCCCTTCGCTTGACGATCAAGTTGAAACCGAAGCGAGGGCGAATGTCCCACATCAGAATTCACCTTCAGGAGCCTGGCGACAAATGATTCCGAGCGGGTTTCGCGAGAAGGCGTCGAGGATGCTTGCGCGGCGCTCTCGAAGGGCAATGCTTGGATCACTCCCAGATTCATCTGGCTGGGTGGAAGAGTGGATCGCTCGGATTGACGCGGTGGATAACGAAAGCGTGATTTGGGAACCGATCATCTTGCCTAGGGGGAGTGGGAAACTCGACACTGAATCCGAATTTCTGGAAGCTCAGGTTCTGGAGTTCATCCGGCGAATTACAGCAGGCGATTCTGATGGCGCGGGTGTCTTAGAGCGTCATTAATTATCTGCGATGTGCTCAAGCATCAATGGAGTACCTGCGGCAAGGTCATGTACGAACCTCTTTCCGAGAATTGCCGTGAAGTTGGATGGTGGCATTCCGTCAGATGGCCGAATGGAGCGCACATTTGCCTTCGTCACCGTGTCTCCCGCACGCACATCTTCAACGACGAATAGTGAGCGTGCAAACTTTCGACTTGCTGAAGAACTCGGAGTCAATTCGTACGTTACTTCTCCCAGTGCGGATTCCGCGTTTCGAACTTCTTCCACGAGAGATGCAAATTCAGCCGGATTTGTAGAAAATCCGGCGTCCAAGCCACCGGCTTCGCGATCAAGAACTATGTGCCGCTCGATCATGCACCCGCCCAGAGCAATCGAAGCGACCGCAGCAGTATTTGTCATCGTGTGATCAGAAATACCCACCAGGCAATCGAACCGTTGTGAGATATCAAGCATCGTACGCAAGTTGAGTTCACCGTAAGCTGCAGGATAGGAGGATGTGCACTTCAAAACGATGATGTTTGAATTGCCCTCGGCATGGCAGGCCGCCAGCGCTAATTCAATATCGACTAGCTCAGCAATTCCGGTGGACAAGATAATGGGCTTTCCGATTCGTGCAGCGGCACGAATGAGTGGGATGTCGACAATCTCGAAGGATGCGATCTTGAAAGCGGGTACGTTCAGGGCTTCGAGGAATTCAATCGCTGTGGGATCAAATGGTGAGGAAAATGCCACCATTCCGAGTTTCTTCGCGTACTCAAAAATGTCTCCGTGCCACTCCCAAGGAGTTTGTCCTTCGGAGTAGATGTCGTACAACGTGCGACCATCCCATCGAGTTCCCTGCTCAATGCGAAAAAGTGGACTGTTCGACTTCAGTGTGATGGTGTCTGGAGTGTATGTCTGTAATTTGATTGCATCAGCACCAGACTCCGCTGCCGCTGCCACCGTTTCCAAGGCGAGCGACAGACTCTGATTGTGATTCGCCGAGAGTTCGGCAACGATCAGGGCGGGCGCGCCCGATCCCACGAGTTTTTCTCCGATGCGAATCTGCTGCATGTCCTGATCCTAATAACTCTTCATCAACCATTGGCCGTGTGATGCAGCATCCGGCACAGACCGGTACCCGGACTTCCGAAACAGGGCCAAGGACGAAGCATTGTGATTCTGAACGAAGGCATAAAGCGTGCTCACGGAAACCTGCGAGATGAGCCAATCTTGACTCCTCTCGAGAATCGAGGCGGCAAGTCCCTTCCCGCGTGCTTCTGGCGCCAGAGTAATGGAAACCTCGTAATCTCGAAGTTCTGAGCGCGGGTCGAATCGGACCGTGCCAATTGCCTCGTTCTTATGTTCGGCGATGAGCAGAAAACACTCTTCATTAGCGAGTGTTGAGGTCAACCAGATTTCGTGCTCTGCCCGTGTGACTTGATGCTGAACCCTTGATGCCTGAACGGTTTCCCGATCGTTGCGCCATGCCATCAGGACGTCGCAATCTTGCAGGTTTGCTCTTCGAATTGAAATCTCCACGCCTTGATCGCTCTTGCTAACGCGTGATTGATTGCGTGAGGCAAATATCGCGCTGCATGGGCAACCGATCGTCACTCGCCCAGAAGTAAAGGTTTTTCCGGGTTGGGTGTGAAGTCTCCCACACTTGCACGTTCGCGAACCACGGCTGCAAGAAGCGCGCGAGATCCTCTTTGTCGTGGAATTCGTACTCGTGCTGATGGAGGTGGGAACCGCCATCCTCCGGTTCGATGATGGTGTAGCCGGAGATGATGCCGGTCGGCTTGAGGCGACTCCTGATGGTCTGCATCAACGTCGTGATCTCCTCTTCGGTGAAATGCTCGATAGCGGCATCCCAAATCACGTTGTCGAAGGTGCCCTGGGGAATGTCGGTACGAATATCTCCGAGAAGGAACCGGATGTTAGGTGCTGAGCAGTTCTTGCGAGCCGAGGTGATGGCCGACTTGTCGAAGTCGATAGCCGTGACCGTCTTCGCCTGCGCTGAGTAGAAGTGATAAGTCATGAATCCATCGCCGCAGCAGAGCTCGAGAACCTCGGGCAGTCCGGCCCCTGCAGTGGCTTGCAGAGCGAGGCCCGAATACACACCGCGTTCCCAGGGAAACGACTGCTGGTTGGCCGACCATTGCCAGTGCTGGTCCATGAAGTGATCGAAGTATTCGGGGTTGTCGCCGCCCCATTCCACGAGGAACTGAAGCTTGTGAGCAGCCGAGGAGGCCTTGCGACTGGCCTTGCTGAGCCCGCGTGCCGCAGGGACGAGCGGCAGCGTGCGCTTGGCCTTGGCGAGCCAGTTCTCAGCGGGTGCGCCATGAGGATCATGTGAAGTGTCCGAATGACTCACGGATCGGCTCCTTGCTGAGGTGTTCGTGGGGGATGAGGTCCCACGATGGACTACGGCCTTCGATAGTCTAGATGCTCAAGACACCGCACCCGGCCCTTGGAGTATCCGTGACCAGCATTCGGCAATGCCGTGTCTGCAAGTCATCCCGACTGACCGAAATCCTGGATTTCGGTGATCTCATTCTCACTGGCGTCTTCCCGGCCAGCCGGGAGGAAGAAGTGTCTGCGGGTCGAGTGCGGCTGCTGCTCTGTCAGGAGTGCGGGCTCGTCCAGCTCGGCGACACCTTTCCTCCGGATGAGATGTACGGCGACAACTACGGCTACCGCAGTGGGCTCAATCGCTCGATGGTGGCCCATCTCGAGCGCATCGTGCACCGTCTTGAGTCTCGGGTCCAGCTTCGTGAGGGCGACACCGTTCTCGATATCGGAGCTAACGACGGCAGCCTCCTGCGAAGCTACGAGACCCCTGGCATTCGTCGAATCGGCATCGATCCGACCATTGCCAAGTTCAAGGAGTATTACCCCGACGACATCACGGCGGTTCCTGACTTCTTTTCCGCGGACGCATTCACGGCAGTCACTGATGCCAAGGCCCGTGTCGTCACGTCGATCGCGATGTTCTACGACCTCGAGGACCCCGTCGCGTTCGCGCGCGATATCGCGAGTCTCATGACTGATGACGGCGTGTGGTACTTCGAGCAGAGTTACATGCCGTGGATGCTGCGCAGCGGCGCTTACGACACGATCTGTCACGAGCACCTCGAGTACTACTCGCTCACCACTATCAAGCGAATTCTTGATGACGCTGGTCTGTACCTGCGTGACGCCGCTACCAATGCAGTCAACGGTGGATCTATTTCTGTTGTGGCCTCGCCCACCCCTGGTGACGGAATTTCGGTATACGCGCAGTGGCTCCTTGAGCAGGAGGAACGAGATCGGGTGCACAGCCCTGAGGTCTGGGTCGAGTTCCGGCAGCGGGTGCGCACTCGTCAGCAGGATCTTGCTTCCTTGCTTCAGCGTCTTCGTGATGAAGGGGCAAGCGTTATGGCACTCGGCGCTTCAACCAAGGGCAATGTTCTCGTGCAGACCACGCCAGTCACCGAAGAGCTTGTCTCGCTCGTGGGAGACGTGAATCCGTACAAGTTCGGTCGGTTCCTGCCGGGATCCAAGATCCCAATCGTCTCTCAGGATGAAGTTCTTGCGGCAAACCCTGATTACCTGTTGATCCTTCCCTGGCACTTCCGCGAAACCTTTATGCAGTCATTGGAGCCCTTCCTCAGTCGCGGCGGCCGCTTGATCTTCCCGTTGCCCGACCTCGAGGTTGTCGGCTACTAGTCAGGTGGGCACCCATGCATGATTTCGCAGTAATGCTGAAGTCCTACCTTCCTGATCTTGAGTACGCGGGTCGCTTTTTGGATTCATGGTTCGAATTCGACACGGATTCAATTCCAGTTTATGTAGTTGTACCGGACGCGGATATCGACGCTTTCATGCTTGTCGTTCGCGGGAGAGCAGAAATTATTCCCGAAAGCGTCTTCGCCGAGCATCTAGTGGATTACCCCATTCACGGAAATAACGCTGGCTATATGAACCAACAAATCATCAAACTTGCTTTCGCTGAATTACATCTCGCTCGGTTCTATTTCTGTGTCGATTCCGAGGTCGTCATGTTGAGACCATTTGGTGTCGAAGATTTCTTCGCAGAGCCCGAAATCCCGTACCACTTCTTGACTGAGGATGCGGAACTGCGAATCGAGCCCGAGTATTACGCAACTCATTGGGAACAGCGCGTAGAGAAATTGCTTGCGTTGCGAAAGTACCTTGACCTTCCGACCGAACCATTATTGACGTGCCATGGCTTGGCATTGTTCTCCGATGAGGTACTCCAGAGTCTGCGTGATTTCCTGAAGAGCCGCGGGTTGACGTATGCAACTGCACTCGAGTTATGCCCTTACGAGTTTTCTTGGTACAACTTTTGGCTTGAACGTGAACAGGTCATACGTGTGGCCCAACGTGAGCCAATAATCAAGGTATTCCACTCCAAGAGCCAGCATCTTGAGTACGTGCTGAAGGGCATTACTACTGAGGATCTTGCTCGCGGATACGTTGGCGTTCTTGTGAATGCTGGGTTTTCGAGACAATTTGGCGTGATCCATTTTGATCAACCGCGGCATGAGGTGATTGGCCATTACGTGCGAGTTGGAACGATGGCCCGTGCGCTTTTACTCCGATGGATTCGCCGTGCGCCGAGGTTGCAGGCTCTAGTTCGTCACCTTCGATTGTTATCGGTCGACTCAAAGCAATAAACCATGGATGTGGGAGGACACCCACGTACCGCCAACCAGGTGATGAGCGTCAAGCACGCCTTCTGGCCTAAACCCAGCCTCCTCTAAAGTCTGAATGAGGTCGCTACGGATTTCATAAGTCTCTGTAGTTAGCTTGTGGAAGTTGAGAGAAGTGCGTGCGAGAGTGGTGAGCATCTCTATGAAGGTCATCCAGTCATCATGTAGTTGAAACTTCGAGCATCGAGAAGTCGGTGTAAGGAACGAGACTTCGCCTCTTCGATCCGGCCAATTGATATGGACGATTCCTCCATAACCAATCAATTCGCCAGACTCTTCAAGACCGAACAGAATCTGACTCGGTTCTGCTTGCTCCATCTGGGGCCGAATGACGTCCCTGTAGTAGACATCCTGTTCTTCCACCGACAGAGGTTTTGACTGTCGGAGAATATCAATCTGGGCGTTTCGCCAATTACGAATTGACTCTCGGTCACGCCAATGAATTGGCCTGAGCATTAGATTTCCGCGCTGGAAATAAAGGCCCTGAGCGCATGCGTAACTCGTTGGCCAGTCTTCCTCGCTCACAAGGACGCCCTCACTGCCGCAATCACGCCAGCCTGGTCTATCTCGGAAAGTCCAGGGAAGATCGGCAGACTGATGAGTCCGTCATACGCGGCGTCAGAAGCCGGATAGCCACCCTCGGGCATGACGAGGTCTCGGCTCACTCCGTGGTGATGGACGGGCACGTAATGGACCTGCACTCCGATACCCCGGTCACGGAGCCCTCGGAAGACGTCGCCGCGGTTAGCCACGTGAATGGCAAAGAGGTGGTAGCCATGTGTGTAGCCCTCAGGTGCAGCCGGCGGAAGCGTGATCGGAAGGTCAGCGAGTGCATCGCGGTACGTAGTGGCGATTTCATTGCGACGCTCGATGAACGAATCGAGGCGGCTCAGCTGGGAAGAGCCCAGCGCGGCCTGGATGTCGGTGAGTCTGTAGTTGTATCCGAGCTCGGCCGCGTCGTAGTACCAGGGGTCATCGGTGGGGGTGCGGTCAATTCCGTGTGACCTGAATGCACGTAACGCCTGAGCGAGTTTTGAGTCGTTCGTGGTCACCATTCCGCCTTCGCCGGTGGTGAGCGGCTTCACTGGGTGAAAGGAGAACACGCACATGTCGCTACGCGCGCAATTACCGACCGGGCCATCGGGAGTGTGCGCGCCGAGTGCGTGCGACGCATCCTCGATGATCACTCGAGGGCGGGTGGGCAGCTTGTCGAGTTCGACCGGCAAACCGGCGTAATGCACTGGAATTAGCGCTTGCACAGACTCATCGACTCGGCTGACATCGATGTTGAGGGTCTGCGGATCGATGTCGATGAGTGCGGGTTGTGCGCCTACGTATCGTGCGCAATTTGCGCTCGCGATGAAGGTAAGCGGGCTGGTGTAGACAACATCGCCGGCTTGAAGCCCGGCTGCATGCGCTGCGCCGTGCAGTGCCGCAGTGGCCGACGAGAATGCGACTGCGTATCGCGCTCCGACGTACTCGGCTACCTGCTCCTCGAACGCCGTGACGTACGGTCCGGTTGTGAGCCAGTCACCGGCCAGCACTGCCGAGACGACGTCGATGTCGGCCTGGGTGACTTGCTGTCGACCGTAGGGGATCACGCTAGTTCTCTGCGATGAGTTGACGTAGGTCGTCGGGCGTGAGCCAGAGATCGTTCGTATCGGAGCGATAGGAGAATCCCGGCGCAACAGGCACGCCTTCTGGGTCCTGCCACCACCACTCCTGCACGGTGGGCTTGACGACGTAGCGACTGTCTTGTCGAACGGTTCTATAACTGTCGTCGGCGGCGATCATTTCCTCGTGCAGTTTCTCGCCGGGTCGAATGCCGATGGTCACTGTCTCCGCTCCGGGTGCGACCGCCTCAACGAGATCCATGATTCGCATGCTGGGGATGCGAGGCACGTAAAGTTCTCCGCCGTTCATGTGACGAAATGAGTCAACGACGAATTCAACGGCCTGGGGAAGAGTGATCCAGAACCTGGTCATGGTCGGATCAGTGATCGGTATGGGCTTGCCCTCGGCAAAGAGACGCTTGAAAAGCGGGATGACCGAGCCACGGCTGCCCATGACGTTGCCGTAACGCACCACGGCGAGGGCAGTTCCGGTGGCCTTGCTGTAGTTGTTCGCGGCGACGAAGAGCTTGTCCGCGGTCAGCTTGGTGGCCCCGTAGAGATTGATGGGCGAGGAGGCCTTGTCTGTGGAGAGAGCGACTACCTTCTTGACTCCGGATTCGATAGCCGCGTCGATCACGTTCTGACTGCCCAGCACATTGGTCTTGACGTACTCAAAGGGGTTGTACTCCGCCGTGTCGACCTGCTTGAGCGCAGCGGCATGGACGATGTAATCAACGCCGTGAAAGGCACGAAGCAGGCGATCCTTGTCGCGGATATCACCAATGAACCAGCGCATCCGATCATCAGGGAACATGGCTCGCATCTCGAACTGCTTGAGCTCATCACGTGAGAGGACCGCAATACGGCGCGGGTTCAGGTGTTCAAGGGCGTAGGCGATGAAGGCCTTGCCGAATGATCCCGTGCCGCCGGTCACCAGGATCGAGGCATTGGAGAGGTCATCCATCGCTATTCCCCAGACATGAAGTGCTCAGTTGCTGACGCCCAAGGGTAGCCGAGTGCCACGAGGGAGCAGCGGCTCCCTTCAGTCGGGGGAATCCAGGTCGCGGATTGCTCGGAATACCACTTCGGCCCGCGTCCAATCGGCCTCAGTGTCGAGGTCGATGGTGCGCCAGGCGGCGAGTTCGTACCCGATGGCATTGCCCAAGATCGGCTGACCGTCAAGCCAGGCCTGCGTGCGTCCCCAGACGAACTGCCCGGCATCGTGCCAGCTGGGTGTCAGGTCCTGAGTTCGCGTGAGGGCGTGCGAGGGATCGAGCATCCGGATGAGCCCATCGGGGTCGCGTTCGAGGGCTCGCTGTATCGGATGGGGGTATTCGAGGACTCCCACGGCGAAAGCGGCGTCAGGAGAGCTCTTGAGGGCCTCCAGGGCCCCTCGGAGATCCTCGGCCTGCAGGCTGGGAGAACCTGGATAGACACAGCACACGGCCTCTGCCGAGACCCCATGAAGCGCGAGCTCCCTGATTGCGTGGGCGATGACCGGTGCCAGCGGGGTGTGATCGTCGGAGAGTTCCGCAGGCCGCATGAAGGGAACCGAGGCCCCCAGGCCTGCGGCGATGGTGGCGATCTCGGAATCGTCCGTGGAGACGACTACCTCGTCAAAAAGACCGCTCGTGAGGCAGGTGTCGATCGCCCAGGCGATAACCGGCCGCCCGCCCAATGACCGGATGTTCTTGCGGGGGACCCGTTTTGAACCGCCACGTGCGGGCAGTACTGCGACGTGTCGGGCTTCGCTCTCGGTCACGTCGCTACCCTAACGGCGTGACGGCAATCGAGACGCCCGAAGAGATGCGGGGCTTCAATCTCCCCGAACGTCATCGCCTCTGGCGCGACGTCATTGTGCCTCGGTCCATCATTCCGCTCTTCTGGATCTACTGGCTCGCTTTGCTGCCAAGCTGGCTGATCGGCCTGCCACGCCTTCGCGCGAATCGAAAGCGCCCGGCCGCCGTGGCCATTGAGTCCGGAAAACTCGGCTGGACCCACGTGTTCTTCGAGGAACTTGGCTGGACGGCGGAGGAGTACTTCGGAGAGGGGTCGGTGACACGTGAAGTCATCGATCGAGACCTGCCGTACATCCCCCAATTCCGCGCGAATATCGCGGCGGATCGCCCCACCCATCTGGTTCTCGATGTGCGCACATGCGGGCAATCGTGGACGAAGTCTCTGCTTGATGCTTTTTGTGTTACCTGGCGCATTAACCGCACCGGCGTTACTCCGATTGTCTTCATGACGGACGCCTTTTTCCGACGCCAACGTTGGCAATCTGCAGTGATCACGGCCTTTCGGGGCGTGGTCATTACATATGCAGACAAACACATCGTTGGGAGGATCTTCCCGCATCACCGAGTTCTCGGCCCAATGTTCATGCCTATTTCAGAGCGGCGGCTTAACTGGCTCGAACAGCAGGAGCGTCAATGCACGAAGACCGGTGAAGTCGTGCAGTTCATTGGAAGTGTGTATCCGCCCCGGAGTCACTTTCTTGACGCCGCTGCAGAGCGGCTCGAGCAGCGAGGCATCCGGCTTCGCATTAACAGCGACAAGACTGGTACCTCGAACGAGGATTACTGGCTCACTCTTGTAGAGGCCGATGTCGTTCTCACGACGACCATGCAAGGTCCGGATCGGCCGTTCATGGACTGGGTCTGGACACAACAGGCCGTTTTCCGGTTCATCGAGACGATGGCCTCGGGTTCTGCGCTGGTGGCATCTCGAGTTCCGGGTATCGAGTGCTACTTCACGCCTGGCAAGGATTTCCTGGAATTCCAGAGTGTCGAAGAATCCGTAAACGCAGTTGAGCAACTCGTACGTGACCCGGAATTGCGAGAACGGATTGCCGCGAACGGGCGTAACACAGCGGCATCACTCATCCGATCAAAGGCTTTTTGGACGACAATCAACAAATCGCTCGGCCGAAATGCTGCTGTAAAGCCTCAGGGCTAGCACGCTCTACTTGGCTCCTACCTCGACTAGGTTACGGATTCCAGGAATTCGCAGAGCGGCTTTGCCTGCCAGCACGCGTGCCCTCCGAAGAGGTCCCCGCTCAACGATGATGTATTGATAGCTTCGGAAAAGCATGGCTTTGATGAGCTCATGCGAACTCACATACGACGCGAGCGCTTTGTGTGGAGTGTCATTGAATGAGAGGACTCCATCGCCGCGTGAATAATTAGAATTCACCACCACGGCGACGTATCCGCGGGCCACATCATCCATAGTCACTCCGCGAAGAACATACTCAAGATGCTGAGTAGCGTTATGGAACGTCTTGATGATCGGTTCCCGTGCGTGAATGGGAATCGTGTGATCGTGTTGCAACCACATGCTGTACCAGGTGGGTTCATATGGCGCCATCGAAACCGCGTCGAGATAGTCCCAGCCGCGCGGATCGAGGAAGTTTTCCTTGAAAGAGCGTAAGACCTTTCCGGAGAAAACCGCGTGACCGTGAACAGTGAGTAATCGTCGGTCGGTAACACCTATCGCACTCTTGATTTCATTCAATTTCACTGCTCTGTACTGCCAGCTATTTGCGTAGTACTCGGGCTCGACTAGAAGTTCGGAATCTTCGGAGAGAAACGTGTACGGCGTTTCCGAGTCGAACATGAAATCTGTCACGTGAAAATCTCGAATGAACTCTGCGTCTGAATCAAGGCAGAGGTAGTTTTGGACAAAACCCGATTCCCAGAAACAGAGCTTGACGATTTCCTGGTTGATGTAGCCAGGCGCAAATCCTGCTGCCGGTGCATTCGTGAGGTGCGAGCCGAACTGCTCTTCCGCAATGACAGTGACCAAGCTGGAACTGAATTCCGTGAAGAGGGGAATCTCCGCCTCAGGCGCGACGATATAGATCGCAACGTGGTCAACGTTATGTCTTTCGACTGAGTCCATGAGTCGTCTCAGGTAGTCAAGATCCTTGGCGAAGCTCTTAATCAGTATTCCGAATTCAGCCACCGAGGTTCCTCCTGAAGAGGTATCCGCGCCACCTGAACTCAGTGCCGGAGGAGGTGCTCATGTCAGGTTCGATACCTGGGAAATCCTCCAGCAGGGTCCAGTGAGCTCCGAGAGACGCCAGCAGTTCAGATTCGCTGAGGATCCACGCGGGGTAACTTGCCTTATAGATCTCGGCAGGGACCTGTTGGACCGTCGCGATTGCCCGAGGGAGCGCACTCACCGGGGTGCGATCAATGAGCAGGAATGAGGCAGAGGTTCTGCTCAATGAATCGAGGATTACTAGAGGTTCCGGCAAGTACTGCAGAACACTGCTGAGCAGTATCAGATCAGGTTCACCCGCGAGCAGGAAATCCTCGAGGCTGCTGTGGAAGTTCAGTTCGGAGCTCGCGAATCGAGCGCCCTCGCGAACGAAATCGCTCTGTTCGACAACCCCCCAGGAGACATCAATGTCGGCGAGTAGCCGTCGATGCTGCCAATAGACGGAGCCAAGGGACCCGCCGAAGTCGAGCACCCGAAGTCGACCCTCGTTGCGACTTGCCGCAAGCAGCAGTGCGGCAGCAACAGGCCATCGAGTCTCAGGGTCGTCGAAGGTGATCCCGTCACGCTCGAAAGCAACTTCGCCCGTACTCGCGCGCTCAGTGGCCGCGACGACTTGGCGAAGGATGGATGGTGCGTCGTAACCCTCGGCCGCTGCTGAGGCTTGTTGCCAGGTGTCGAAGCCGTCGGTGAAGCGCAGGGTGCCTGACGAGTTTCCGGAAAGCGCTCGAACGACGGCGGGGGGAAGCCAGTCACGTGCGATGCGCCGGGCGCCGTCAGTCACGACGAAGCCACGACCGCTGTGGTTTCGGGTTTAGCGGGGTAGCGCTGCATGAGTCCGCCGATGGTGTCGAGGCCTATGACCTCGGAGTTTTCATTAAGCAGGATCACCGTCAACGCCATGGTCTCGGGAGACATCTGTGCAAAGTACGTCTGATAGTGATCCCAGTTGTTCGTATTCTGCAGCCACTCATCGAGCTGCCACTTCACCAGCGCCGCGGCGGCCACATCCTGGCCGGCAAGGCCGGTGAGAATGCGGGTGCAGGAGTAGGCGCGCTGTCCGTCCTGCAGAACGCTCGGGCGTTCAGCACCCTGCGGAAGGTAGACACACCCGACCGGATTCTTCGCAACGGGCTGTTCAGCAGTGGGACGAACTTCAGCCGGCCACCAGTAAGGCTGCGGGGAGGCATTCGTGGTGGGCCAGAGATTTGGCTTGACCTGCACAAGTGCGCGGGGAATAAAGGTGTCGAGGACCAGCAGCACGATGACTGCGACAACAGCAGCCCAGCGAGTGATCGTCATCCTTCGCGCAGAGCGGTCAATCAGCATCAAGGCAAAGGGGAGAGAGCCGACAAGAA
The DNA here is from genome assembly GCA_947449035.1 of Actinomycetota bacterium. Taxonomy (GTDB): domain Bacteria; phylum Actinomycetota; class Actinomycetes; order S36-B12; family S36-B12; genus CAIKZY01. The sequence goes on along the minus strand of CANFQC010000032.1, from coordinate 3,945 downwards.
TGGGGATCGCGATGGCGTACGTGAGTTTCTTTGATCCGTAGCCCGGGCCGGTTCCTACTGCCCAGAAGTCAGCGAGCGTGACCAGCACTGCATACGAGACGAGCGCGAGCATGGGCAAGAAGGGCTTGGTGCGAACCCAGGTGGAGGCAAGGGGTCGAGCATTCTTCGAGAAATAGATGATGCAGCCGAGGCCGGCCGCCAAGGTGAGCAAGCCGAGGATCTGGGTGACAGCCTCAGTGCCGCCTGGGCTGGCGAAGAGCGGGAGTGACGGAACGTCGACTGTGGAGATCAGTCCGGATCCACCACCCGCACCCGCGGCATTCGCACCTGGGCCTGGTACTCCGATGCCAAGTGCGTAGACGATGCTGCTGCGCAGGAAGTCAAACATCACGATGGTGACGACTACCGAGGTCGCAAAGGCCACGATGTTCATGCGGCGTGCTTCGCCCGAGCCGCGGAGCGCACCGCGCGCCGTCGTGACGAGCAGTGCTGCCAGCGCGACTGAGGCCAGGATGTTGATCGGGAACCACACCTCTGCTGCCGTAATGAGGACCACCGTCCCGATGAAGCGCGAGGGGAGTCCGGCCACTGGCGCAAGGAACGAAATGACCCACACGGCGACCGCGATGATGACGAATTGCAGCGTCAGGTGTCCGTAATACAGAAGGAGCATGACTGAGGCGGAAATGATCCCGACGCTCAGCAACACGAAGGGCCAGGGCAAGAGCCGTCGATCAGACCCTGAAGCGCCACGCCATCGCACTCTTGCCTCGGCCAACGGAGCGATGGCGAGTGGAGCCAGGACGACCATCATCATCTCGGCCACGATGAGGGTGTCGGCGGCCACGGCAAGTTGGTTAACGCCGCCATAAAGAAGTACCGAATATGCGGACACGAGGGTTGCAGCGACAGCCAGAAGCAGCACGAGTGGTCCACCCACGGCCGTGCGCGGGTCGATCGGGAGCCCGGTGGCTAGTTGGGAAGCTGTGTTGAGCCACTTGGCGTTGTCCTCCGCGCTCTTGTGCTCAATGAGGTAACCGACGCCGGTGAGCGGCCCTGGGTTTCCCGGAGCGAGGAGTCGAGTGACGACAAATGTCAGCGCCAGTACGCCAGACGAGCCAATGATTACCAGCAGGCTTCCGAGCCGCATCCTGGAGGTGACCCTCCCGCGAATGACGCGGCCAGTCGCGATGACCACGATCAAGGTCACCAGGAACCAGATCTGCGTCTGTCGGTAGTCAAGCGGGTTGAAGGTCAGGGAAACGAACTGCATGAGCACGCCGGAAAGTCCCACTGCACCGGCCATCAGCAGGATGAATGCCGATGCGGATCGCAGGATGATGAGTGCGATCACAGGCAGGGCCAGGAACAGCACTGCGAAGACAATGTCGAGCACTCGGACTCCAAACGCTTCAGCTGCCACGAGCGGCAGTAGGCCGTGTCAGACTACCGCGAGGAGTGCCCCCCATTACGGTGGGAAGGTGCCTGCCGATGTGTTGATTGTGATCCCGACCCTTGGCCGGCGAAGCGATTACCTCGCGCAAACCCTGGAGTCGATCCTGGGTCAGTCAGTTGCAGCCGACATCGTGCTCGTTGCCCCGATAGATGCCCCCGCGGTGCTTGACGCGGTTGCCCGGCACGGGGTCGGCCTGATTGCCGACCCTGGATCACTGCCCAGCGCCATTAATGCGGGGATGGCCTCAGCCCAGCCGCACCATCGATACGTCAACTGGCTGGGTGATGACGACCTGCTCACGTCGGGCTCTCTCTCCGTGACGCGAGCAGCGCTGGAGTCAGACTCTGCGCGAGTTCTGGCCTATGGCGCCTGCTCGTACATCGACGAACAGGGGCGTGATCTCTGGGTGAGCAAGGCAGGTCGCTGGGCAGAGCGAATCCTCGCCTGGGGCCCCGACCTAATACCTCAGCCAGGAATGCTGGTGCGTCGCGAGGCATGGGAAAGAGTCGGTGGAGTCGATGAGTCATTGAGGTTCGCCTTCGACCTCGATTTGCTGCTGAAGCTGAAGAGTGTCGGAACCTTCGTCGACGTGGGAACTGTCGTCTCGAGCTTTCGCTGGCACTCAGAGTCACTGACGGTCTCTGATCGCACGATGTCACTAGACGAGAGCGAGGCAGTGAAGCGACGTTATCTCTCCCGCAACGCTCGACGCCTGTCCTGGATCTGGGAGAAGCCGGTGCGTGGTGCAACGCGAATCGCGGCACGCGAGGTCTCGCGCCGAGCGCGCAAACTTGGTGTTTAACGCTTGAGCGCGGCGAAGGTCTCCGGGTACTGAGCCTGCATCTGCTGCCAGTGCGAATCACTGACCGGCTCCAGAGCCGTCGTGGCCAAGTGCGCGGCGTGTCCGAAGAGACTCTGTGCGTATTCGAATTGCAGCATCAGTCTGTGGTCTCGGACGAGATTTGTTCCCTTGTGCAGGCCGCGGGTATCTTCAAGAAGAATTACTCCCGCCTTGCCCTCCATCGTCTTCCAGGTAGCGCGAGGGTGGAACTGATCTACGACGTCATCCTCAAGCCGTGCATAGCCACGCGCGAGAAGACGGGAGTCGATACCGCCGTCTCGTTGTGTGCCGGGTACGTAGATGTGCGCGCCGGTGTCGAGATCCTGATCGGTGAGCAGAAAGAACACCTTGAGCCAGCGGATGCGATCAAGATCGAAGTGGAAGACCTGAGCAGCCTCATGACTCGGGGTGTCCGAGGGGAAGGAGTACCAGGCGGTGATGATGTCGATGATTGGAGCCGAACCGAGGTAGGCCTGAGCAATGCGCAGTAGGCCCCGGTCGAGCAAGAGCGACCGCACTAGATCTGATTGCACCAGCGCATTTGTCGTCACTGCGTACTTCTCGGCAAGCGGTGCATCTAAATCCACGCGTACCGTTTCTCCCGCAGTCAGCGAAGTCCCCTTGTCAGATGTCAGTGTGCACGGAGCCTGAGCGAATTCACGCGCCAATTCATCCACGGTGCTCTGAGGAAGGCGGGTATCGAGGATCGCGTATCCATGCGCGGTGAGATCGCGGAGCGCTCGGTCGAAGGTGCCGGGAGCGTTCCAAAGACCCAGGACGTCGTTCGCGATGTCGAAGTCGTAAGTCGACTTTGCCGCGGTAGTGGCCTGTGAAGCTTGGGTGAGCCAGAGCCCAGCTGACTTTAGAAAGGCCTCAGTGAGGCTCTCGCCGTCCCCGGGTTCCCACTCGCCGGATTCGAGATACCGCGAATATCGAGACTCGAAATCACGTTTAGTGAGCCGACCGCCGGTGAGTTGGTCTGCGATGTGTCCGAGACGTGACATCAGCCCTCCAAGTATCGGCGCTTCCCTGTTCACCACCTAGGCTAGCGGCCATCAACCATGGGATGCAGCGCGGCGGAGGGTGTGTGAGGTGATCGAACCATCAGCGGTCAGCAGCCGCGCGAAGACTCCTCGCATCGCAGCCCTTGACGCCGTTCGCGGAATTGCGATCCTGTGCGTGATTGCGACTCATTCGCTTAGTACGACGGTAGCGAGTACGGGGTCTTATGCCTTGCCGCCGGAAATCTTCCGCGCCTTCGACTTCGGCCAGTTCGGCGTCGAGGTGTTCTTCGTGCTGTCAGGTTGGCTGATGTTTGCCCTCTACTGGGGCAAGGCTGATTTCTCCTCGAGTGTGTACTGGACGCGACGAATCGCGCGGATCTGGCCGCTGTGGCTGATCTTCCTGGCGGTCGCGTATCTGGTGAACGGCATTCCGGACGCAGGGTTGCCCGGTTGGCTGTCATTCGTCTTGGGAGCCGGCTTCCTTGGTTGGCTGTCAGCGGTCCTGGTCTCTATTCCGCTGGGAGGTCTGACCATTCAGCAGGAGATGGGCCACTACTTGTTGTTTTCTATTTTCCGTCGTCGGGGAGCAAGTTTTCTTGCTCTCACAGTGATCGCCGGCTTTGCGAGCGCCTTCGTGGCTCGGG
>CANFQC010000031.1 GCA_947449035.1 Actinomycetota bacterium | reverse complement strand
CAGCTTCGAAGCCTGGTCGGGACGAATCGCGATAATCGCGGTTGCTGACTCGGCGCGCGAGCTACGGAACAAGCGGCCGGTGTCGCTGGGCTCACGGGGTGCCGCGGGTGCAGCCGCCGGTGGCGCCGGTGAGGCCACAACTGGTGCCACAGACTCAATGACCTCCTCCTTCGCCACGATCTTCTCCGCGGCGAAAGGTTCGTCAGCCACCAGCTCGATGGCGACGGAGTCTTCGAACGAAGGCGCAGCTGCCTCATACGAAGGCGTTGCCTCAGGGGCATCGGGCTCATCGGGACGGAACAGGGCCGCATAGGCCTCGTCCTTCGCCGGATCCAGAGGATCGTCCCAATTACTCACAATCCCTAACGGTACTCAACCGAGTGCCCCACCGATGCGGGCCACGCCTGAGAGAGCGTGCTCTTGGACACTTGGTGCATGCTCTGCGACTCCGCCGGAGATAGCGGGCAAGATCATTCCTGTGAATAGCCCACGTGAGCGCATCCGGCGTGCGACATCCGACGACCTCGAACCGCTCTTGCCTCTCGTGCGTGCCTTTTACGAGGTCGACCGTCATGAGTACGACGAATCTGTGGTCCGCCCGGCACTCATTCCGTTGTTGAGCGACGACACATTCGGCCAGGTGTGGGTTACCGACGATGGCGAGTTAGGCGGCTATGCGGTCGTCACGTGGGGCTACTCACTCGAATCAGGTGGACGCGAGTGTCTCGTCGATGAGATCTACGTGGAGCGACGATCGAACGGCACAGGAGCTCGCCTGTTGGAAGCCGCGCTTGAGGGTGCCAAGCAGGCTGGAGCGCGGTCTGTGTTCCTCGAGACGGAAGCGCATAACGAGCGCGTGCGCTCGTTCTACGCTCGTTGCGGCTTTGGGCTTGAAGACTCCGTGTGGATGAGCCGCTCTCTTTAGTCCCGATCCTGCCGCGTAGGATTCCGCGTTGTGGCTCTCACTATCGGAATCGTCGGTCTCCCCAACGTTGGCAAGTCGACGCTCTTCAACGCGCTGACCAAGAACGACGTGCTCGCTGCGAACTACCCGTTCGCGACAATTGAGCCCAACACCGGCGTCGTGGGCGTGCCGGATCCCCGTCTGGGTGAGCTTTCCAAGATCTTCGGCTCCGAGCGCGAGCTTCCTGCTTCTGTCACCTTCGTCGACATCGCCGGCATCGTGAAGGGTGCGAGTGAGGGTGCCGGTCTCGGCAACAAGTTCCTCGCCAACATTCGTGAGTCAGATGCGATCTGCCAGGTGCTGCGTGCGTTCAAGGACGACGACGTCATTCACGTCGAAGGCCGCGTCTCGCCGGCGGAAGACATGGAGACGATCAACACCGAGTTGATCCTCGCCGACATGCAGACGCTCGAGAAGGCGATCCCGCGCATCCAGAAGGAAGCGCGCACCGACAAGACCAAGGGCGCTCAGCTTGCCGCTGCTGAGGAAGCGCAAAAGTTGCTCAACGAAGGTCGCACGATCTTCGCCTCCGGCATTGATCCGGAGCCACTGCGCGAGTTGTTCCTGCTCACCGCCAAGCCATTTCTTTATGTCGTCAATGTCGATGAGGACGAACTCGGTGACGAGGCGTTCAAGGAGGCCATGCGCAATCTCGTCGCACCGGCCGAGGTTGTCTTCCTCGACGCCAAGCTCGAGGCAGAGCTCGTCGAACTCGATGAAGCCGAGGCTCTTGAGTTGTTGCAATCAGTTGGTCAGCAGGAGTCAGGCCTCAATGCTCTCGCCCGCGTCGGCTTCGCGACCCTCGGCCTGCAGACCTACCTCACTGCTGGCCCCAAGGAAGCGCGTGCTTGGACGATCCCGATCGGCGCCACCGCGCCTGAGGCAGCTGGCGTCATTCACACCGACTTCCAGAAGGGCTTCATCAAGGCCGAGATCGTCTCCTTCGATGACCTGATCGCCAATGGCTCGATGGCCGAAGCAAAGGCCAAGGGCAAGGTGCGCATGGAAGGCAAGGACTACGTCATGGCCGATGGTGACGTAGTCGAATTCCGCTTCAACGTGTGATTTCCTACCCAAGCTTTCTCGGGTTCACCGTCGGAAAGTGACGTGGATCGTTCCGCTTTCTGCGATCTCACTAGTCACCTCAAACGCCGTTTCGAAACCGCGCAACTCACTCCACAGTTGCCGCCCCTGACCCAGAACGATCGGCGCAATGGCAACGTGGAGCTGATCGACAAGCCCCGCCTTCAAGAAGTCGAGTACAACCGAAGCTCCACCACCGATGCGGACGTCACGACTTCCCGCGGCATCGAGGGCAAGTTTCAGAGCTGCTTCCGGAGTGGTCGAGATGAAGTGAAAGGACGTACCGCTCAATTCGAGGCTCGGCCGTGGAACTCGGTTTGTCAGTACGAACACTGGGCATTCGAAAGGTGGCTGATCTCCCCACCAGCCTTGCCAGTTCGGGTCTTCGAGGTTCGAGTGAAAGCCGAACATGCCCGCACCCATGATCTCGGCGCCAATGTTGGTGAAGTACGCCCGTGCATACGCATCATCAACACCAGTCGACCCCTCGCCTGACATGTCATGCATCACGCGTTCGCGGAAGGTTCGCGTGGACGCATACGCCCCAACTAGGCGAGGCCAGTCGTCGCCGAATGGATTGTCAGGAGTCTGATCGGTCGTCGTGGCGAATCCGTCCAGCGAGATGTTCAAGTCGACGCGCACAGCCATGGGAGCCCCAGTCTTCACGAGGTGGTCATATGACCCTAACGATTCGGCAGTCTGCAAGGCGGCAGAGGCCTATTGACGTGTCAAAGTGGACGCGCTCTGAAGGCGTGATTCAGTTCGTGAGTAAGAGCTCAAGCTCGGCGGTGAGATCAGCGATCGGACGAGACGCATCGAGTTCGAGAGTCGCGCCGTTGCGCAGCAGCGGTTCAACGTCGCGCGTGAAGACGCGAATTTCCGCCTCTTGCTCCGCTGATTTCCCATACGGATTGTTCGTGCGTGATCGCACTCGCTCGAGATACACCTCGACCGGAGCGCTGAGTAGCACGATGTGATCGAAAAGGTCGTATGCCTCGGCTTGGTTCTCAAAGGTTCCCGAGACCACGATTGACGGGGTCTGCTCGAGGAGTGCGCGCATTCGCGGCAGATCCCAAAGTCCTTCAGCAACGGTCCAGTCGTCATAGTCGGTGTCGACGGTGAGATAACCCCGTGTCGCCAGAGCATCGAGCAATGTGCTCTTGCCGGCACCCGACATTCCGGTGACGAGGATCCGTGGCATGGTGAGGAGAACACTATTTCGGCTCCGTCCGGTGGGGCTCGAAAGCTCAACACACGTTCACGAAGTGTTCGCGGCATGGGGAGTGCGCGGATTTTCACCGCCTCGAGTCTGCCAGTAACTTAACGACTAGCGTTATTGACGCCTCCCGTTATACACTCGGGCGATGATCCGCTCCTTTCGCGACCGGCGAACCGAGCAGATCTGGTCCGAGCAGTGGGTGCGGTCCATGGATCGAAAGGTCCAGCGATCAGCCCTGCGAAAACTGGAAATGCTTCATGCCGCATCTGACCTCACGGATCTTCGGATTCCGCCGGGAAATCGACTTGAAGCACTTCGCGGTGATCGGCAAGGACAGCACAGCATTCGGGTGAACGATCAATGGCGAATCTGTTTTGTCTGGTCGCGATCCGGAGCGGAACTTGCAGAGCTTGTTGACTATCACTGAGAGGAGCGTGAAGAGAATGACGAGAGAGACAGATCGAATGCAGTCGATTCATCCCGGTGAGATTCTCATGGCGGACTTCATCGAGGGCTTCGGCATCACTCAGAACAAGCTCGCGGTCGCCATCGGCGTACCGCCCCGTCGCATCAACGAGATCGTCCATGGCAAGCGAGGCATTACGGCTGATACCGCGATGCGATTGGCGAAGTATTTCGGCACTTCGGCAGAGTTCTGGATGAACCTGCAGGCGCACTACGAGTTGCGCACCCAAGCTCGCGATCTGGAATCGCAGTTGGCACTCATCAAGCCGCTGCAGACAGCGTGACGAACCCTGACTTCATCGTCTCGGCTGTGGTTCTACGTGACGGCGACGGACGCATTCTCGTCGTGCGCAAGCGCGGTACGAGCAAGTACATGCTTCCCGGCGGGAAGATCGAAGTAGGCGAATCGCCTGCGCAAGCGGCAGTTCGTGAACTACATGAAGAGGTCGGGGCGGAGTTAGAGCCGAATTCACTCGTATTTCTGGGGGAGTGGACTGCGCCGGCGGCAAATGAACCCGACCACACGGTGCACGGCCACATCTTCGAGCACCCGTGGATTGATGGCCTCGCCGTTCGTGCCGAGATTGAGGACCTGTTGTGGCTTCACCCCGTTGAGATGTCCAAGCGCGATGACCTCGCGCCCCTGCTCGTTACGCGTGTCCTGCCTGCCCTCGCTAAGAACTAGTACTCACGCAGGTACCGTGATGTCAACGCGGTTTCCTAACCCCCGATCCGAAGAGGTCCCATGAACATCGCACTCGTCGTTCTCGCCACACTGCTTGGACTGATGACCACCTTCTCTGCGTTCGGCAAGTACTCGATGAATGCGCGGGCAGTGGAAAGCCTCTATGGAGTGGGACTTAAGGATCGACAGATCCGTCTTCTCGGCACTGTCGAGATCATCGGCGCGCTCGGCCTGCTTATCGGCATCTGGGTCCCGATTCTCGGCCTGCTCGCGTCCATTGGTTTTGTTCTCTACTTCATCGGCGCGGTTATTGCTCACGCGCGCGTGAAGGATGCTCCGAAGGACATGGGCCCAGCATTCATCCTGCTCGTGCTCTCGATTCTCGTCATGCTGTTGCAGTTCGCGCGCTAATTCGCGGGTGAGGCCTAGCTGCCTCCTCGGAGAATCCAGGGGCGAATTGACCTGCTCCCCGACGGTATGAGTGGGCGGCTGTCACCCCTTCGTTCGACATCCATCCTTACGGCCTAGAGCCGACAATTCCGCGCGCCATGAGCCGCCCTTTTGTCCTGCAGTATCCGCCTAGATTCCAGGTCTGATCGTATATGTGAGTAGGCCTGCTACGTTGTAGTGTCGTTCTATTATTCGGAATGACTCAACCACGGAGGCCCGTTATGACTCTCTTCTCGGGAAATGCGCGACTCGGCAGTCCTGCACTGAGAGGCAGTCGCACCGCAGGCGTGCTGGGCGCGGCTGCGTTGATCCTGCTTGCTCAGTCGATCAGCGCACCCTCGGCCTCCGCGGCTACCGGCTGGAATGCCCTGGGAAGCAACCTCACCGGCGGTGGAGGGGTCCTCGCGGTGGCTACAGGTCCGAATGGCGAGATTTATGCTGGCGGGCAGTTCGGTAACCCGGGTTCCCCTGGCCCAAGGCGCATTGCGCAATGGGACGGTCAGGAGTGGTCAACGCTCGGTATTCCCATGCCGTCGGGTCAGGTGGATGCGATTGCAGTCGCGGCTTCTGGAGATGTCTACGTGTCAGGCTCCTTTACGGAGATCGGTGGTATCCAAGCCCAACGGGTGGCGAAGTGGGATGGTTCAACCTGGAGCGCTCTGGGCAACGGCATGGATGGCGAGGTTTCGGCGCTGACCATTGACTCATCGGGAAATCTCTATGCGGGCGGATACTTCAACAGTGCCGGAGGGGTCTCAATACATTCCCTGGCGAAGTGGAATGGCTCTGCCTGGTCGGCCCTCGGCGTCGACAGCAATTCCAGCGTCTCGGCTCTAACCTCTGACGGGCAGGGAAACGTATACGCAGGCGGCGACTTTAGTTTCGCCGGAGGTGTCACGCAGCATGTGGCGAAGTGGAGTCGCACCGCCTGGTCCGCCCTAGGTGATGGACTTGATGATTCGGTGAATGCTCTGGCAGTTGATTCCTCGGGGAACTTGTATGCCGGTGGAAGCTTCCTGTACTCGGGTGCAATTCCTACGAACTACGTAGCCAAGTGGAATGGCACTTCGTGGTCGGCTCTTGGCGACGGAACTGCAAACGGTCTCAACCGCGTGTCTTATGCGCTTGCCGTTGACCGTCAGGATCAGCTTTATGTAGGCGGATATTTCACCGAAGCAGGTGGCGTCTCGGCTTCGAACATCGCACTCTGGGACGGATCGGTGTGGTCTGCTCTCGGTGATGGACTGTCCGATGAAGTTGACGGTCTGGCGCTGGACAGGTCCGGAAACCTGGTGGCAGGGGGCAGTTTCACCGACGCCGGAACTCTCCCGACACGTGCTGTCGCGATGTGGACACCCCAGGTCGTTGAGTCACTCGCCGCAGATGCGCCCCGGACGGTGTCGCAGGCTTATGCCATCGCCTCCGATGAGAGTTGTCTCGGAAATGCCCCTGACTGGGTGAACTGGCCCGGACTCGCCGGCTCTCAATACCTGTCGTGGGGCAAGAGCTGGCAGCAATGGCCCAATGGCGGAACGGGCGGATTCGTGTGCGTGCGTCAGCCGGTCTATACGACTGGTGGCACGTGGGGTTCTCGATAGTCCCGGCTCTCGACTTTTGCCTAACCCGCCCAAATTCGATGCAGCAAAACCTGTGATTTCTCGAGGAGTCCGCATGAAGTCATGGCGGCGCGTTCTCGCGATTCCTGTACTCGCGTTGACACTTGTCGCGATGGCTGCCCAACCTGTCTCTGCTTCCCCCACCCTCATTCAAGGTGACTTTCCCGGCCTCTCTGACTCGTGGGTATCCCAAGCATCAATCAATTCCGGCCAATTCATTTCGCAGTCGTTCTTGGCGTCTAGTGATGTTGACCTGACCGACCTGAAGCTCGGCATACGCGCGTACACCCCCGGCCTGGCTCCCACTGCACCCTTGCTTGTTCAGATTTACGCCACAACTGTCGTTGACTACGGCGCTTCAGGCTCGCGATACGTGCCCACCGGTGTCGCCCTGTCGTCGGTGACAGTTGCGGCAGTAGATGTTCCTGACGGAGGCGTGGCTGGAGTCGCCCTCGAGGTCAGCCTGCCTACACCGCTCCCGCTTCAGGCCGGGAGTCACTACGCCATCGTGGCGTCGTCAACCGGAACTCGATTGGGCTGGGTTGACAAGAGTGCTGATCCACCCGGCATTGACCAGCCGGTGGTAACTCACGGCGCGATCTCGAATCTCGGCGCATGGTTTGCGAATGCACCTGCCTTTTACTTCGAGGCGTATGGGGTACCGAGAGTGTCATCGTCCGATTCGGGAGATGCGCCGGCCGATGTGCTTCAGCAGTTCGGTCGTGCGAATGCCAACTCCTGTGATGCTGTGGCGAATGCCGCGCTGAACTGGGCGGGTGCCGCTGCCGGCGGATGGGCCGACTCGTGGGCGCAGTGGGTGAACGACGGTAAAGGCGGCCATGTGTGCACCCGATCGCTCTACTGGACTCCCTCGGGCCAGTGGGCAATTCGTCCTTAACGCGAGATCAGAACGGTGCGGGTGTCGACTCGAGCTTCGGCAGTGGCGCCGACATGATCTTGTGCGCCTTCGCGGGAGTGAGCCCGAACATCCCGAGAGCAATCTCCACGGTGAGATCAGCCGTGGCGTCCTTCGACTTCGGGTCGAACAACTGAACCTGCAATGCCGAGAGGATTGCAGCGCTGACGTTGCGGATGCGAAGTTCGGGGTTGTCGAACTTCAGGACTCCGGCCTTGAGAAGTGCCTTGACGTGCTCCTGGAAACCCACCGAGAGCGCGGGAACGTGAGAGGTCGCGGCGACAAGGTTGCGAGAGATGAGTTGCGCGTAACGCGGATGCGTTGTGCGCATGCGCAGGAATAGTCGTATGGGCGTGACCAGCTGTTCGAGCGGATCAGTGACATCGGCCATCACCCCGGCCATCCACTCCTCCCAGTTACTCATGGCAGTAACAAGAGCAGCCTCGACGAGAGCGTCCTTGTTCTCGAAGTGCTTGTAGATCGTGCTGATCGACATCTGGGCCTGGTCCGCGAACTGATCGATCGTGGCGTCGGGGCCATGCTCCGCAAGCACGGCCTGGCCAGCCTTCAGCAGTGCGACGCGGTTGCGGGCGAAGTACGCCGCCTTGCGACCCTGGGTCGGATCGTGAGGCGTGTTCCCCCGTGCAGGTGCCATGGCGAAATTCTACTTTCAACATCGTGGTGACGGTGCAGTGTTGAAGGTAGCCTCGTCGGGTCAATTCCATGAGTAGGGGGACACCTAATGGCGGAGAAGGTCACCGGTCCGAAGTCGTACTTCCCGTCGATCGAGAAGAAGTACGGCAAGCCCATCGACTTCTGGATGAAGGAATTAAAGAAGGTGAAGGGCAAGGCGCATATGGAGCAGCTCGCCTTCCTCAAGGAGACCCATGAGATGGGGCACGGTCACGCCAATGCCGTCGTGCATGTCTATCGGGCAGAGAACCCGCAGTAGTCGAATTCCTGTGTTCAACCCCTATTCATGGGGCGATTAACGTGATATTGGCTTGCGCCCGTAAGGTTGTGGGGTGAATTCACGCGAAGATCTCCGCAACGTTGCCATCATTGCCCACGTCGATCACGGCAAGACGACCCTCGTCGATGCCATGCTCTGGCAGTCGGGTGCCTTCCGCGAGAACCAGGACGTCAATGACCGTGTCATGGACTCCATGGATCTCGAGCGCGAAAAGGGCATCACGATCCTCGCGAAGAACACCTCTGTTCATTACACCGGTCCGGGTGCTCCCGACGGTGGCGTGACCTTCAACATCATCGACACCCCCGGTCACGCTGACTTCGGTGGCGAGGTCGAGCGCGGTCTCGAGATGGTCGACGGCGTCGTGCTGCTCGTTGACGCATCCGAAGGCCCGCTGCCCCAGACCCGCTTCGTATTGCGCAAGGCACTGCAGAAGCGCCTGCCCGTCGTGCTCGTGATCAACAAAGTCGATCGCCCCGACTCGCGTATCGAAGAGGTCGTCGACGAGGCCTACGAGCTGTTCCTCGATCTTGACGCGACCGAAGAGCAGATCGACTTCCCGATCATTTACACCTCGGCAAAGGCCGGTCGCGCATCACTCACTCGCCCCGAGAACGGTGGAATGCCGGTCGAGGAGAATCTCGAGCCGCTGTTCAAGACCTTGCTCGAAACCGTGCCCGCACCGAAGTACGACCCCGAGAAGCCGATGCAGGTGCACGTCACCAACCTCGACGCTTCGCCTTACCTCGGGCGTCTTGCGCTGTGCCGCGTTCACCAGGGCACCATCAAGAAGGGCCAGCAGGTCGCCTGGATGAAGGCCGACGGCACCACTGAGCGTGCCAAGGTCGTCGAGCTGCTCATGACCGAGAACCTCACCCGCGTTCCGGTCGAGAGCGCCGGCCCCGGCGACATCGTCGCCGTCGCAGGAATCCCCGAGATCACCATCGGCGAGACTCTCGCTGATCTCGAGAACCCGATCGCCCTGCCCGTCATCACTGTCGACGAGCCGTCGATCTCCATGACCATCGGCATCAACACCTCACCGCTGGCCGGCAAGAGCGGCAAGAAGCTCACCGCCAGCATGGTCAAGCAGCGCCTCGAGCAGGAGCTCGTCGGCAACGTGTCGATCCGCATGAACCAGACCGAGCGCCCCGACACCTGGGAGATCCAGGGCCGAGGCGAGCTTCAGCTCGCGATCCTCGTCGAGATGATGCGCCGCGAGGACTTCGAGCTCACGGTCGGCAAGCCGCAGGTCGTGACCAAGATGGTTGACGGCAAGAAGCATGAGCCGATGGAGCGACTTTCTGTCGACATCCCTGAGGACTATCTCGGTGTTGTCACCCAGCTCATGGCACTGCGCAAGGGCCGCATGGAGCAGATGGTCAACCACGGCACCGGCTGGGTGCGCATGGACTACATCGTCCCGGCCCGTGGCCTGATCGGCTTCCGCACTGAGTTCCTCACCGAGACTCGCGGCACTGGCCTCCTGCATCACGTCTTCGATCGCTACGAGCCGTGGCACGGCGAGCTTCGCACCCGCCCGACCGGCTCATTGGTCGCTGACCGCACCGGCCCGACCACGCAGTTTGCCCTGGCCAACCTGCAAGAGCGCGGCACGATGTTCGTCGGCCCCGGCACTGATGTGTACGAGGGCATGATCGTCGGAGAGAACTCGCGCTCCGACGACATGGACATCAACCCCACCAAGGAGAAGAAGCTGACCAACATGCGTCAGTCCTCCGGTGACATCCTCGTGCCGCTCATCCCGCACAAGCAGCTCAGCCTCGAACAGGCACTCGAGTTCTGCCGTGAAGATGAATGCGTGGAGATCACCCCGGGCACGGTCCGCATCCGCAAGGTGCTGCTCTCGCAGACCGATCGCGTGCGGGCAGGGCGCAAGTCCAAGGACTAACCGCTCGTGGCCCTCGGGCCTCATGAGGAAATCGGGCACATCGCGTCCGCTTTGTGACGTTTTCGTTACGAAGTGACCAGAAAGTTCAGACAGGCTTCATCTCTACCTACTTTTGGGTAACCTCGCGACAGCGCCCACCCCCGGGTGCCTTTGGCATTGACGAGGTCTCATGGCGATCACGGAGTCGGTAGCCAAGGCTGCCCCCGTGGCTGGTCGCTCACTTCGCCAGGTGGTGTGGTCGAGGGTGCGCCACGACAAGGTCGCAATGACCTGCCTGGTCATCTTGATCCTGCTCTATCTGATCGCCATCTTCGCCCCGCTGATCTGCAAAGTGATAGGCGTTGACCCCTACGCCTTTGATGGCGCGTCCATCAGTGATTCCGGTGGCGCACCGATCGGCGATTGGGGTGGCATCAGTCGTGCACACCCGCTCGGTGTCGAATGGGGTACCGGTCGCGACATCTTGGCCCAACTGCTGTTCGGCCTGCGCATCTCACTTCTCATCGCAACCAGCGCGACGATCATCACGGTTTTCCTCGGCACGGTGATCGGCATCGTCTCGGGCTATGCCGGTGGTCGAACCGATGCAGTGATCGGTCGCTCGATGGATCTCATCCTGGCCTTCCCGTTTCTTCTCATCATTTTGGCACTGTCGGGAGTACTCACCCAGCGGCTCTCCTCACTCGGTGTACCTGAAGGCAACCCGTCGCGCATCCTGTACATGATCTTGGTGCTGAGTGTCTTCGGCTGGCCCTATCTCGCGCGCATCGTGCGTGGGCAGGTGCTGAGCATGCGCGAGCGCGAGTATGTCGAAGCGGCAATCGCGATGGGTGCGCGCACACCGCGCATTCTGTTCCGCGAGATCCTGCCCAACCTGTGGGCACCGATCCTCGTCTACGCGACACTCACACTTCCGACCTACATCGCCACCGAGGCGGCGCTGTCCTTCCTCGGAATTGGCGTGCTTCCTCCCGATACGTCGTTCGGTGCCATGCTCGCGAACTCTGTCTCTTACTTCAGCGTCGTGCCGAGCTACCTGTTCATTCCCGGCGTCGTGCTCGTCGTGCTTGTCGTGACCTTCAATCTGGTCGGCGATGCGGTGCGCGATGCACTCGATCCGCGATCGGGGCGCGTGTGATGAATGATCCCAAGGTTTCCGTTGTCCGGTCTCGTCTTTTCGGAGTGAGCGGCAACGGTTAGTCAGACCGGAACCCCCGGTGTGTTGAATGGAGGAAAGATATGGGCATAGCGAAGAAGGGTGCAGGTGTCGTCGTCATCGGCGCAGCCGCAGCCCTCGTGCTCTCCGCCTGTGGCGGTGGCTCGAGCTCAAGTAGTAGTTCAGGAGGCAGTGAGGCAAAGGCTGGGGGAACCCTCTATTACCTCGCCAATGCCGAGCAGTTCGATCAGATCGATCCGCAGCGCATCTACACGGGTGAGGATCTCGCGTTCTTCAGCGGCACGATCTACCGCACGCTGACCTCGTACAAGTTCTCGGCAGATCCCACCGAGGGCACCTCAGTCGTGCCTGACCTGGCGACCGATACCGGCACGGCCACGAATGGCGCGAAGACCTGGGCATTCACGATTCGTGACGGCGCCACCTTCCAGGATGGCAACCCCATTACCTGCGCAGACGTTGCCTATGGCGTCTCGCGCACCTTCGCGACCGACGTCATCACTGGCGGTCCGACCTACGCAATCTCGATGCTCGACATCCCCGATGACCCTGCAGGCGGTTCTGCCTACAAGGGCCCGTACGTCGGCACCGGCCAGGAGCTCTTCGACAAGGCAGTTACCTGCTCGTCGGACAACAAGACGATCACCTTCAACCTGAAGCGTCCTGTTCCTGACTTCAACTACACGACCACGCTGCTCGCGTTCTCCCCGGTTCCCAAGGCCGCTGACACGGGCGAGAAGTACGGCGACGCACCCGTTGCCTCCGGTCCTTACATGATCCAGGAGAACAAGAACGGCAAGGGCGGCAAGATGGTCCTGGTCCGTAATCCGAAGTGGGACAAGGCCAGCGACGACTACCGCCCGGCACTCCCTGACTCATGGGAAGTTGACTACGGCATTGATCCCAAGGTCATCGACCAGCGCCTGATCAAGAGTGCCGGCGTTGACGCGACCGCAATCGATCTCACGGTCGAGCCGGAGAACCTCTCCGTGGTCTACGTGAACCCGAACGAGGCGCAGCCGCAGTTCGCCGGCCGTGCCGTGAGTGCACTTGACCCCTACGTGCGCTACTTCGCGATCAACACCAAGAAGGTTCCGAACCTCAAGATTCGCCAGGCCATTGCTGTGGCACTCGATCGCGAGGCCCTGCGCAAGAATGCAGGCGGCGACTTCTCGGGTGACTACGCCGATGGCGTCATCAAGCCGAACATGGGTGCCGACTACGCACCCACCGGCATGTGGGACACCTTGCTCGGGCAGAAGATCCCCGATGCGGGCGATCCCGAGTACGCCAAGAAGCTGATCTCGGAGTCCGGCGAAGCCGCTCCGACCATCACCTTCGACTACCCGCAGTCGCCGACCGCCGATAAGGCTGCCGCGATTGTCGTGTCGTCACTGGGCAAGGCCGGCATCACGGCCAAGCCGAACCCGATCGAGCCGGGCCAGTACTACGGCATCGTGTTCGATCCGGAGAAGGCTCATGAGCTGATCAACGCAGGATGGGGCCCGGACTGGCCCAACGCCTCGACGATCATCCCCGAGCTGTTCACTCCGTCCGGTGGTTTCAATCTCTCGCAGTACGACAACGCGGAGTACACCGCTGCGTCTGACGCCGCGAAGATCGAGACCGACCGTGCCAAGCAGGCAAAGATGTGGCAGGACCTGAACACGCAGGCCATGAAGGACGTTGTGGTGGTGCCGACTCGCTTCGGTCGTACCCAGCGCCTGGCAGGTACCCAGGTCAACCAGAGCCAGGTCTACCTGTGGCCGGCATACGGTTCATGGCCCTACGGAGCCATGTCCGCCAACTAAGTAGTTCGTGGTCCGGGGCGGGCGCATTGCGCCCGCCCCGGCATCACCCCCGACAACTTTCACTCAGGAGAGGCAGGTGAGCAGATGAGTTCTTACGTCGTCAGACGCGTGCTGAGCATGCTGCTGCTTCTCCTGCTGCTCTCTCTCGTCGTCTTCATCCTCTTCAGCATCTTGCCGACGGACCCCGCTCGCCTGACCTGCGGCAAGTCGTGTACCCCCGAGATCATCGAGGCGAATCGGCATCGGCTCGGCCTCGACCTCCCTGTTTTCCAGCAGTACTGGGAATTCCTCAAGGGCCTATTCGTCGGGCGCACCTATGCGGCGAACTCACCTGACCCAATCAACTGCTCGGCACCGTGCCTGGGCTACTCCTTCCGTCGTGGCGAGGAGGTGCTGATCCTCATCAAGGACGGCCTGCCCACCACGATCTGGCTGGCTCTCGGCGCCTTCGTCTTCTGGATGGTGGCCGGCATCTCCCTAGGCGTGTACGCGGCTATTCGACGCGGCACCTGGCGTGACAAGACCGTGATGGGTGTCGGGCTCGTCGGTTACTCGCTGCCCTCGTTCTTCATCGGCCTGCTCGCCATCTTCTTCATCATCATCAAATGGAATCTGCTTCCGTACCCATCGTGGGTGCCACCACAGGAGGATCCGGTCGGCTTCCTGCAGACGATGATCCTGCCCTGGATCATCCTGGCGATTCTTTATGCGGCGTTCTACATGCGACTCACGCGCAATCAGATGCTTGAAGTGTTGGGTGAGGATTACATCCGTACCGCTCGCGCCAAGGGTCTGCCTGAGCGCACTGTGATCGGCAAGCATGCACTGCGCGCCGGTCTCACCCCGATCGTGACGGCTGCCGGTCTCGACCTGGCCGGCCTGCTCGGCGGCGCGATCATCATCGAGAGCCTGTTCAGCCTTCCAGGCATCGGCTCCTTGGCAATCACGTCGGTCAATGACGCCGATCTTCCGGTGATCGTCGGCATCACCTTGGTCACCGCGACCTTCATCATCGTCGCGAACCTCATCGTCGACCTGCTCTACGCGGCGATTGACCCGAGGGTGAGGCTCGGATGAGCGACTCGACTCGTTCTTTCCTCGATGTCCGTGATCTCACGGTCTCCTTCCCGACCGAGGGTGGCCTCGTGCACGCCGTCGAAGGAGTCTCCTTCTCGATCGAGCGTGGTGAGACCCTCGCCATCGTCGGTGAATCGGGATCCGGCAAGAGCGTGTCAGCGCAGGCAATCATGGGCCTGATCAACCGCAAGGCCGCGCAGATCAGCGGCGAGGTGTGGGTGAACGGCAAGGACATCGTCGCGATGAGCGATGACGATGTGCGCAAGATGCGCGGCAGCGAAATGGCGATGATCTTCCAGGATCCGATGTCGAGCCTTCATCCTTTCTACAAGATCGGTGCGCAGCTGAGCGAGGCCGTGCGGGTGCACCAGCAGGTCAGCAAGGCCGATGCCAAGGCGCAGGCAGTCGACATGCTCGGTCGCGTCGGAATCCCTGACCCGAAGTCACGAGCAGATACTTACCCGCATCAACTCTCCGGCGGCATGCGTCAGCGCGTCATGATTGCGATGGCACTCATCAACTCGCCCTCGTTGCTCATTGCTGACGAGCCGACAACCGCACTCGACGTGACGGTGCAGGCGCAGATTCTCGAACTTATTGCCTCGCTGCAGCAGGAGTTCGATACTGCTGTCGTGCTCATCACGCACGATCTCGGCATCGTCGCCGATGTGGCTGACAACGTTGCGGTGATGTACGGAGGTCGTCTCGTCGAGCGCGCCAATGTCGACGACATTTTCTATCGCGCGCAGATGCCGTACACACTCGGCCTGCTCTCCTCGGTGCCGCGACTCGATCAGGTGACCTCAGATCGCCTTGACCCGATTCCGGGAAATCCGCCGTCGCCGATCAACCTCCCGCCCGGCTGCGTGTTCCAGCCGCGCTGCTCCTACTCGCATCTCGTTGGTGGTACCACCTGCGAGATGAAGCGCCCTGAACTCCTGCAGATCAACGCCGATCACTTCGTGCGCTGTCATCTTGATGAGGCAGAGCGTGTGCGTATTTCGACCGAGGTCACTCACGTGCTGCACGGAGGTGGAGCATGAGCGATCAGCCTTTATTGCGTGTCTCGAATCTCAAGACCTACTTCCCGGTGAAGTCAGGCGGTCTTTTCCGCCGTTCCCTGGGACAAGTCAAGGCCGTCGACGGCGTGAGCTTTGACGTCAACGCAGGCGAGACCCTGGGCCTCGTGGGTGAGAGCGGCTGCGGGAAGTCGACTACCGGTCGATCGATCCTGCGTCTGATCGATCCGACTAGCGGTCGCATCGAGCTCGACGGTGTCGATGTCACCGATCTGAGCAAGAAGGAACTCGTGCCCTTCCGCCGCACAGCGCAGATGATCTTCCAGGATCCCTACAACGCGTTGAACCCACGTCACACGGTCGGCTCGATCATCAGTGGGCCATTCCAGGTGCAGAAGGTTGATCCGCCCGGGGGTGTTCGTGCCGCAGTTCAAGAGCTCATGGAGCGCGTCGGCCTGAACCCGGAGCACTACAACCGCTACCCGAGTGAGTTCAGCGGCGGCCAGCGTCAGCGCATCGGTATTGCGCGCGCCATTGCACTTCGCCCGAAGCTGATCGTCTGCGATGAGCCCGTATCAGCGCTCGATGTCTCGATTCAGGCGCAGATCGTCAACCTGCTCAAGGATCTGCAGGAAGACTTCGGCGTTTCGTATCTCTTCGTGGCACACGATCTGTCCGTCGTGCGACAGATTTCCCAGCGCGTTGCCGTGATGTACCTCGGCCACATCGTCGAGCTCGCCAGTCGCGAGGTGCTCTACACGCGCCCGCTTCACCCGTACACGCACGCACTGCTGTCGGCTATTCCGCTGCCTGACCCGGATCGTCAAAAGCAGCGTGAGCAGATCACCTTGAACGGTGATCTTCCGAGTCCAATGAATCCGCCGTCCGGTTGTGTGTTCCACACGCGCTGCTTCCGTGCCGAGGATCGCTGCAAGGTTGAGATCCCCGAACTTGTCGAGGTTGCCCCTGGACATGTGTTGGCCTGCCACTTCCCGATGACTGAGATGGTCATCGGAACACGCATCGAGGGCCCGAACTCTGGGCTCGTGGAGATGCCGAACCGCGATATCGAGGCGCCCAGCGAGGTGATCGCTGACATGGCCGAGGAGGGCCGTGGCGGCCCGGTTACCGCCGATTACGTCGGGGATCCTGACCGCGACTAGTCTGCTTTTCATCATGGGCATCGTTCGAGTGCCGCTCAGAGTGCGTCATCTCGCGCTCCTCACAGGCGGATTCCTCACTGCAGTCGCCGTGGTCTCGGGCTGCTCGACAAGTTCCGCTCCGGCCCCTGCGCCCTCGGGCACGATCGCTCCCGGATTTAACGAGGCACTGGGCTCAGTCGTGAATCCCTCGGAGGAAATCGGCGGTCAACTGCGTGTTGCTGTTCCGGGATCCTGCGGTGGTTGGAAGCCGGAACTGACCATCTCATCCGCCTGCGCGAACCTGCAGCGTTCGATGGCTCGACAGTTGACTACGTACGTGTCGGCCCCCGGACGCGCGGGCTCGGTCGTGACGGCCGACCTCGCCACCGACCTCGGGCAATCGAATGCCGAAGGCACCGCCTGGACCTACACGCTCAAGCCATACCTGAAATGGAATGACGGATCCCCGCTGACCACGGTCGATGTCGCCCGCGGACTGCGAAACCTCGACCTGCGCCGAGGCGACTTCGCGATCACCTCGATTGAGTTCGGAGCTAATCGCACGTTGACCGTGAATCTTGATCGTCCTTTTCATGACTTCGATGCGGTGGCCGCGTTGACGGTCGCGGCACCGGTCGCGCTCGGCGGCGTCGTGAAGTTCTCCGGCCCTTTTGCTGCCGAAACGGCTAATCCCTCGCATCTGGTTCGTAATGATCTCTGGGATCCGGAGAGCGATTCGGTGCGCAAGCCGCTGGTTACTGATGTGCGCATCACCTGGACCACCACTCCGACTCAGGCCAACGAGCTACTTCTGACAGGCGCTGTTGATCTCGCACTGACCTCTCGCACGAATCCCGGCTTCACGGAAGCAGTACTGAGAGATCCGTCGCGCGCTGCGCATTCGGATAATCCCGGTACCGGGCAGGTCACGATGCTGGCCTTCCCGCCGAGCACCGGGGCACTTGCGACTGACACCTGCCGGCAGGCGGTCTACTCAGGAGTGAATCGCACTGCGTTGCGGCAGGTGCTGGGAGCCTCGGCAGGCGAACCGAATATCGGCGCTGCGCAGGCGACTACTTTGTCGGCGCCCACGATTGCATCCTTTGACTCCAACTACCAGCCATTCTCGCTTGGCGACGGCTCCGGAGACGTGACCGCAGCAAAGGCATCACTTGAATCATGCGGGCATGCGCAGGGATTCTCGATGACCCTCGGCTTCCCTGACTCCGCCACCGGTCTCGCGGCATTTGCCACGATCAAGGAGTCGCTTGCACGAGTGGGCATCACTGTCGTGGGCAAGGCCATTGATGCCGTGGATTACTCGGCAACTGTGCAGTCGGTGAAGGCCGTTGCAGAGCTCGGACTAGACGCCGTGTACCTCAACTATTCGGCCACTGTGCCGGGAGTTGCGGGCTACTGGCGCCCACTGGCGGGCAGCATCGCGCCGGGCAAGCCCTACCGGGAGAACATCGCTCAGCTCGACATACCCACGGTGAACGCGTTGCTCTCGTCCAAGGAGATTGCGTCCTCTGATCCAGTTGTGCAGGCCGATGTCGGACGCATTATTGACCGTCTTGTACTCGACACGGGCTCCTACATTCCGCTGGCGTTCATGCAGACGCTGGAATACCGACCTGCAGGCCTGAGCAACGTGACAACCTCGGGCGCGTTCGACAATCAATATGACGTCGTCAACATTGGCTTTGCCGCCGAGAAGGCCGATCAGTAGTTCGTCAGTTTCATGGTCACGCGCGCAAGGCGGAAGCAAAGAATTCCACTTCAGTGAGCAGCAGGTTCTCGGTGATGATCTCCTGCGGAGTCATGTGCGTGACACCGCTGAGCGGAAGTACGTCATGTGCCTTGCCTGCGGCGAGCAATGCGGACGACAGCTGAAGCGTGTGTGCCACAAGCACGTTGTCGTCAGCGAGGCCATGAATGATGAGCAGCGGGCGCATGAGCTGAGGCGCTCGCGGCAGCAGTGAGCTCATGTCATACGCATCCGCGTTCGTGGCCGGGTCTCCGAGGTAGCGCTCGGTGTAGGCGGTGTCGTAGAGACGCCATTCCGTGACCGGAGCACCCGCAACGGCGGCGTGGAAACGGTCGGGACGATCGAGTACGGCGAGTGCGGCAAGGTAGCCACCGAATGACCATCCGCGAATACCGACTCGATCCGTATCGAGCTCGGGGAATTGGGCCGCACATGCCTCAAGGCCATCGACTTGGTCTTGCAGGATTCCGAGTGCGAGATCAAGGTGAATCTCGCGCTCCCAGGCAGGGCCGCGACCTGGAGTGCCGGTGCCGTCGACGATCACGACGGCGAAACCCTGATCGGCCAGCCACTGCTCGGTCAAGAAGGAGCCGGCTGCGCTGATGACGCGCTGCGCATGCGGGCCGCCGTACGGGCTCACGATGACGGGAAGCTTCTCGCCGCCATGCTCGTAGCCGGTGGGCAGCAGGACGATGGCGTTGAGTTCGCGTGCTCCGGCCTTAATGAAGTGTGCTCTAGGGGTAACGATCGGAGTTTCGGCCAGGTTGGTAATCACATGAGAAGTCGTGCCATTGGATGCCGTGTAGACCGTGCGAGTTTCCGTGGCGCTCGTGCGCATCACGATGCGCATGTCGCCGCTGGCGGTCAGTGAGCTCCACGCATCGGTGTCAGTGAGCGCTTCGCACGAGCCATCGAGTCCGAGCCGGTAACCGGCCTGCGTGATTGCGGTCGGCTGTGCGAGAACGATCAGGTGGTCGTCAGCTGTCTCCATGACCGCCGAAATCTGAAGGCCTGCTGGTGAGATCGGCGCACCATCAATCAGCACGCGGTAGGTATCGGTTGCACTGTCGGGAAGTACCTCGATCAGCCGGCCATCAGAGAGAAAGGCCGGGACTCCATGAATGACATCGACCCAGCAGTCATCGACATGCTGGGCGATCTCGGTGAGTGCGCCTGTCGCGATATCGAGCCGGCACACCGATTGCGTGCGTTGATCACGAGTGAGCAAACTGATCGCGACGCCGCCCTCGGAGACGTGGACTGAGCTCACGTAAGGGAAGGTGTCGTGATCCCAATCGAGATCGATGCGCGAGCCATCGAGTCCAAGGATCGCCAGTCGCACAGCGGGGTTGGCCGTGCCGGCAATCGGGTACCGATGCTGAACTGGCTCCTTCTCGGGATTCGCCGGGTCGCTGATCCAGCGAATTTCGACATCACTTTCATCGGTGTGCTGCACGAGCAGACTGCGTGAGCCCTTGAGCCACCAGTAGCCCCGAATGCGCTCGAGCTCTTCTGCCGACACGAAGTCTGCGAGACCCCAGAAGTCATTATCGCCTTGCGGTGATGCGAGTTGCGTGACGTTCATACTCGCTAGATCAACGACGTAGAACGCTCCCTCGACCACGAATGCCGCGTGCTTTCCATCGGCGCTGATTCGAGGATCGACCACAGGACCGGGCGCGGGTATTTCGGTGGGTGCGAGTTCGGCGTCGGCTGACTGCGGAATGTCGATGAGATACGGGATGCCCGACACGGTGAAGAGTGCGCGATCCATGGCGCTGTCGGTGCTGAAGCTCGTGATGCCCGCGGCAACCTCGCGCATGCGCTCGCGACGCGCGCGCTCGGCATCGGGCAGGTCGAGGTCGCTGCCACCGAGATGCGCGGCATTGACGAGCAGCGTTTCGGGAGTCGGTGCATCGAGATCGAGCATCCAGAGGGATCCCTGGTCATCGGAGCCGGAAGCACTGCGGATGAAGAGTGCGCGCGAGTCGGTGGGGGAGCAGCTGAAGGAACGCGGACGACCGAGCTGGAAGAAGCGCGTGCGCGCCTTCTGGCGGGGGAAGGTTTCGACCTGCTCGCTGCTCACGGGTGCGCTGCTCATATGCGCATCGTGCCCTACTTGGGGCGTCTCGGTACCCTGGGCGGGTGACTCAGCGACTCCTCCTTGTCCACGCCCATCCCGATGACGAGACCATCGGCACCGGCATCACCATGGCCAAGTACGTCGACCAGGGCACCGAAGTCACCTTGGTGACCTGCACCCTCGGCGAGGAGGGCGAGGTAATCCTCGAGGATCTTGCGCATCTGGCCGCGGATAAGACCGACACCCTTGGCTCACACCGCCAGACCGAACTTGCCGAGGCGATGGCGGCGCTCGGCATCACCGACTGGCGTCTGCTGGGCGGCCCGGGCCGTTTCCGCGACTCGGGCATGGTCGGTACTCCGCCGAATGATCGCGCTGATTGCTTCTGGCGTACCGATCTTCTTGTCGCAGCTCTTGAGCTCGTGCCGATCATCCGCGAGGTTCGGCCGCAGGTCGTCGTGACCTACGACGACTTCGGGGGTTACGGACACCCTGATCACATTCAGGCTCATCGCGTCACGCATTACGCCCTTGATCTTGCGGCTTCGGCAACCTTCCGCCCCGAGCTCGGTGCGCCGTGGACTGTGACCAAGGTGTACTGGCCCGCATTCCCCAAGAGCATCATGCGCGCGTCCATCGAGGCACTGAAGGCGCAGGGATCAGACAGCGAGTTCGCGATGATGGATCCCGACGACATTCCTTTCGCCTGCGACGACGAGTTGATCACCACAGTGATTGAGGGCGCTGAGTTCCTGCCGCGCAAGCTCGCGGCGATGCGCGCGCACGGTACGCAGATCAGTGTCGACGGCGGACTCTTCGCACTCGCAGATGGTGTCGGCGCCGAGGCGTTCTCATCCGAGTACTTCCGACTCGCACTCGGCGAGCCTGGAACTTCTCGAAATGCCGCCGGCCTCGAGACTGATCTCTTTGCCGGGATCACTGCCTGATGGCTGATGACACCCCGCCTGCAGTAACCGACCTGCCTCCGCGCCGACTCGGCCTAGGCATCATCGGTCTGCTTGTAGGAGTGGTCGTGGGAATTCTCGGCGGCTACGTGCAGGCCATGCGTTACGTGTGGGAGTCCCCGTGGGGCATCGTCGTGATTCCCTGGGGGGCATTGCTCGTGCTCCTCGTTCTCGTACTCACCGTGCGCGGGGCAGCCTGGCTCGCGATGACTCGCTGGGCGGCCTGGGCCGCCTTCATTGGGTGGCTGGCCATGACGATCCTGCTCAGTTCGGAGTCACCCGGCGGCAGCATCGCGCTCTCCGGAGGCGGTCGGCAGCTGTTCTACCTGATTGGCGGCGTGGTGCTGGCTGCAGCAACCGCCACCATCCCGGTGCCACTTCGTCGGGCTGCGCCTGTCCCAGTGCGCTGAGCTCCATCCCATCGGGGTGAGTCGCACAGCCGAATTGCCCGTGTTGTCGGCCTACCATGGTGAGTCGGCGGCCGTCGACGAGTGATCTTGCCTTTGGAGCCTCACCCGTGACCGAGCATCGCTGGCAACTGCCTGCATCTGATGCCGCACGCAAGCTCATCCTGATCGGCCTCGCTGCAGTCGGCGTTCTCATTGCTCTCTACATCGCGGCCATCGTGGTAACCGGCGGCGGTGTACGCGCCGGAACTACGGTCAATGGCGTCAATATCGGCGGGCTCAGTCGCGAGGAAGCCGTAGCGGCGCTCAATGACTCGATCGGCAAGGTCGCTGCCAAGCCGCTCAAGGTGCGATCAGGCGAGCAGCAGCTTCAGGTCGATCCGGTCGCTGCCGGACTCAGTTTCGATGCCGAGGCCACGGTTGAGCAGGCTTCGGGTCGAACATTGAATCCCTTCGCGATGATCGGCAGCCTGGCCGGCACTCATGAGCTCCAGCCGGTCACCAGTATCGATTCGACGAAGCTGTCATCACAGGTCGCGCAGCTCGCCGACACGATTGATCAGCCGGCGATCGAGCCGAGCATCAGCGTGACGAAGAAGGGCACGAAGATCGTGCAGGGCAAGCCGGGTCTTGCACTTGACCAGACCGCAATGGCTGACAAGCTCAGCAGCGCATTCATGCTTCCGCGCCATCCGATTGCTGCACCGGTGGCAGCTGCTGAGCCCACCATCACGCCCGCGGCCGTCGACCAGGCGAGGGCGCTTGCGAAGAGCGCGATGAGTGCGCCCGTGCAGGTTGATGCGGCAGGCACCATCGCAACGATCCCGGCTCCGGCACTCGCCCATGCCCTCAACTTCACCCCCGAAGGTGATCACTTCGTTCCCTCGCTCGACGGGGCCGTGCTGCATCAGGCAATTGCCAAGCAGCTCAAGGGTGTCGAGACCAAGGGCCGTAACGCGACGTTCGAGATCGTCAAGGGCAAGCCGGTCGTCGTCCCTTCCGTCGTGGGCAATGGTGTTTCGGACGAAGAACTGTCGTCGCAGGTGCTCACTGTGATCGGAAATGCCGAACCGAATCGGTCCGTGACTGTGACGATGGGCGTACGCGAGCCCGAGCTCACGACCGAGCAGGCGCAAGCACTCGGCGTGACTGAGCGCATCTCGACTTTCACCCAGAAATTCCCTTATGCCGCATATCGCGTGCAGAACATCGGTCAGGCCGCCAAATACGTCAACGGCACCCTGCTGCTCCCCGGCGAGACCTTCTCTCTTAACGACACCATTCACGAGCGCACGGTGAAGAACGGCTACACCGTCGGATTCCTGATCGGCCCTGGTGGAGTGTTCGCCGAGGATCTCGGCGGCGGCGTCTCGGCATCGGCGACCACGGTGTGGACCGGTGCGTTCTTCGCCGGCATGCAGCCCGAGCATGTGCAGGCGCACTCGATCTACATTTCGCGCTACCAAGCAGGTCTTGAGGCCACGGTGGGCTGGGGTCTGTTCGACATGAGCTTTAAGAACACCAGCCCCTACGGAGTCTTCATCACCACCAAGATGACGAACACGTCGATGACGGTGAACTTCTGGAGCACCAAGGTCTATGACGACATCAAGGCCGAGTTCGGCCCTAAGACCAATATCAAGCCCTTCGCCACGATCTACGACAAGTCAGATAAGTGCTTAGGTCAGGACGGCTCTCAAGGTTTCGACATCGATGTCGATCGCGTGTTCTACAAGGACGGCGCAGAGGTCAAGCGCGAGACGATCAGTACCGCGTACAAGCCTGCACCCAAGGTGATCTGCGGCAAGAAGCCCAAGCCGCTGCCCGAATGTCTTGCCGGTGAACTGCCCAAGCCGAGCTCGAAGCCGAATGCGAAGGCCACTTGTGCCCCCGCGGGCTCCGTGTCAGGAAACCCCGGCGCGAAGGCAAGTGACTCGGCGTCCGCAACCGGAAAGCCCAAGGGGTCCGCAGCGTCAAGTGGCGACGGTGCGCCAACGCAGGAGTCGAGTCCGTCACCTAAGCCGAGTAAGAAGCCCGGCAAGGCATCAGCTCAGCCGTCGAAGTCGGCTACGTAGCCTCGACTAGAGCGCGTCGACTACCTGACCGTCTGCGGTATCGGTGACGACGAATCCGAGTGCGGCAAGTGCATCGCGAAGCTCATCACTGCGTGCCCACTGCTTCTCGGCGCGCGCGATGCGACGCTGCTCGAGCAGGTCAGTGGCCTCGGCGGTGAGTTCCACGACAACGGGAGCCTTACCGATATCTCGGGCGAGATCGAGACCAAGCAGTCTGTCAGCCGCGAGGAATGTCTCGAGCTTTGCGCCATCAGTGATCGAGGAATCCTTCTCGAGCTCGCGGAGCACGGTGATTGCGCGCGGGGTGTCGAGATCGTCAGCGAACGCCGCCTTCATTGCATTGAGATGCTCGGCAGACAGTGCTTCCGATGGGCCGGTGGCCCACTGCGCCACCCGCTCACGCCAGCGGCGAATGGTCGTATCAGCCGCAGTGATGGATTCCCAGGTCAAGTTGAGTTGCTGGCGATAGCGATTCGACATGAACGCCAGGCGCAATGCGAGTGGATCGACTCCGCGCGCAACCACATCGCTGACGAGAACGACGTTGCCGGTCGACTTGCTCATCTTGCGACCTTCGAACAGCAGGTGTTCGCCGTGCACCCAGTGCCGCACGACCTCGGCACCAGTGATGCAGTTGCTCTGCGCACGCTCGTCTTCGTGATGCGGAAAGCGCAGGTCGATACCACCGGTGTGAATGTCGATGGTGTCGCCAAGGAAGTGCAGGCTCATCGCACTGCACTCGGTATGCCAGCCCGGGAAGCCGGCGCCCCACGGGGTGTCCCACACCAGTTGCGTGCGGTTCGGACCGGACTTCTTCCACAGCGCCCAGTCGGCATGAAAACGCTTTGAGTCATCGACACCGCTGTCGAAGCGATGACCCGGGCGAAGTTGATCGAGCTTGTTGCCGCTGAGCTCTCCGTACTGCGGGTAGCTCTGGGCATCGAAGAACACTGAACCGTCACCGCCGACATAGGCGTGACCGGACTCCATCAGCGTGGTGATCAGATCGATCATCAGCGGGATCGAGTCGCTGGCCCGCGGGTACTCGTCAGCGGGGTAAATATTGAGTAGAGCGAGATCGCGATGGAACGCCTCTTCATAGGCACGTGCCACGGCCAGGGCCCCGCGACCCTCGCGCGCCGCCTGGGCGAGCACTTTGTCCTCGCCATCGCCCTGGCCCTCGTCGACAGCGCCGAGGGCGTCGTCTCCGAGGCCGGTGTCATCGGCCATGTGCCCGACGTCGGTGATGTTCTGGACCAGGCGCACCTGCAGGCCCTCTGCCTCAGCGGCCCGGCGGATGAGATCAGGCAACAAGAAGGTGCGCATATTGCCGACGTGGGCATCGCGGTAGACGGTCGGCCCGCAGGCGTAGATGCTCAGGGAGCCATCTCGGGCGGGCACAATCGGCACCACTGACTTCGCCTTGGTGTCGTAGAGGTGCACCCCCTCAGCCTAGGGTCATGTCGCCTTGGTCACCTATCGGCCGAATTCAGGCCCGTTGTGTGTAGGTTTACCTCCACGCCAGAGATCAACCGCTTATTTCGGAGGTTCAGGTGACCTACGTCATCGCAATGCCCTGTGTAGACCTGAAGGACAAGGCCTGCATCGAAGAGTGCCCTGTCGACTGCATTTACGAGGGTGGCCGGATGCTCTACATCCAGCCCGATGAGTGCGTCGATTGCGGTGCTTGCGAGCCCGTCTGCCCCGTCGAGGCCATCTTCTACGAGGATGACGTCCCCGATGAGTGGAAGGACTTCACCGCAGCCAATGCGGAGTTCTTCGCCGATCTCGGCTCACCCGGTGGTGCCGCCAAGCTGGGCGCCCAGACCACCGACGCTGCGCTGCTGGCCACCGTGCCGCCGCAGGAGCACGACCACTGATCATGTCGTCGCCCGCCGAGCGGCTGCCGGATTTCCCCTGGGATCTCCTGGCGCCGTTCGGCGAGCGGGCACGTGCTCACCCTGGCGGCATCGTCGATCTGTCGATCGGCACCCCGGTTGATTCGACCCCTGAGATCGTCCAGCGCGCCTTGCGCGATTCCGCTGACGCTCACGGCTACCCGACCACTGTCGGAACCACTGATCTGCGGCGCGCGTGCGCTGATTGGGTGCAGCGCACCCTCGGTGCCACCGTCAGCCCCGATGCGATCTTGCCGACCATCGGCTCCAAGGAATTCATCGCACTTCTCCCGACCCTTCTTGGGCTCGGCCCCCAGTCGCATGTGATCGTGCCGACTGTGGCGTATCCGACCTACGCGGTTGGTGCTGCGCTCGTGGGTGCACGCATCACCGCCACCGATTCACCCGAGACTGCAGATCGCGCCGATCTGATCTGGATCAACTCTCCGTCGAACCCGACCGGTGAGGTGCTCTCAGCGGAGCGCCTCCGCGAACTCGTGGCATACGCCCGCGCGACCGGCGCACTACTTGTCAGCGATGAGTGCTACATCGAACTCGGCTGGGACGCCGAGCCGATCTCGGTGCTCCACCCCTCGATTGTGGGCGACGATTACGCCGGGGTGCTCGCCGTGCACTCGCTGTCCAAGCGCTCGAGCCTGGCGGGTTACCGCTTCGGTTTCACGACCGGCGACCCCGAGGTGCTGCGCAACCTGCTGGTAGTGCGCAAGCACCTGGGCCTGATGGTCCCGGCACCCGTGCAGCATGCCGCGGCCATCGCCTATGCCGATGATGCCCACGTGGCCGTCCAGCGCGATCTCTACCGAGCTCGCCGGCAGATCCTGGCCGACTCCCTGCGCGCCCACGGCTTCACGATCGACCACGGTGAGGCGGGCCTTTACCTGTGGGCCACCCGCGGGGAGCCCTGCTGGGAGACCGTCAGCTGGTTCGCCGATCGGGGCATCCTGGTCACTCCCGGCGACTTCTACGGAACCGCCGGATCCCACCATGTGCGCATTGCCTTCACGGCCACCGATGCTGCCGTGGCAGCGTTCGCTGACCGCCTCTCACACGGGTGAGAGTCATCTCACAGGCCTAGAAGCCAACTCCATTTCACCCGTCTCCCTGGGGTGGGTACGGTTACGACAACGGCTAAGCGGCGACCCCGCATGCTTTTTCCAGGAGGATCTGTGACCGACTTCGTCCTTAAGCACCCCGGCGGCGAATTGCCCCTTACCGAGGTACCGGCAACCGTAGGTGAGAGCGGCCTGAACATCGCTCCGCTGATGAAGGAGACGGCTCACGTCACCCTCGACCATGGTTTCCTCAACACGGCTGCATGCTCGTCTGCCAT
>CANFQC010000030.1 GCA_947449035.1 Actinomycetota bacterium | reverse complement strand
GTGCCCTGCGAGACATTGGCACGGAAGATATCGCCGGTGGAGATATGCGGGATACCCAGATCGGCGGCAATGCCCACGGCCTGGGTGCCCTTGCCTGCACCAGGGGGGCCCATCAGGATCAGTCGCATGCTCATACTCCCTAGCGGAGGAAGCCTTCGTAGTTGCGCTGCTGCAACTGCGATTGAATCTGCTTCACGGTGTCGAGGCCGACGCCGACCATGATCAGCAAGCTGGTGCCGCCGAAGATGAATCGGTTCGCAACTCCGAGGAAGTTGAAGGCGAAGACCGGCATGATCGCGATCAGACCCAGGTACAGAGCACCCGGTGCAGTCAAGCGAGTCAGCACGTAGTCGAGGTACTGAGCTGTCGGCTTGCCCGCGCGAATACCCGGGATGAAGCCGCCGTACTTCTTCATGTTGTCGGCCACCTCAACCGGGTTGAAGGTGATCGAGACGTAGAAGTAGCAGAAGAAGACGATTAGCAGGAAGTAGAAGAGCAGGTACCAGGTACCGGTGCCCGATCCGAAGTTCTGCTGAATCCACTGGGCAAAGCTGCCGTCGGCGCCGGTCAACTGCACGAGCAGGGTCGGCAAGAACAGCAGCGATGAGGCGAAGATGACCGGGATAACACCGGCCATATTGACCTTCAGCGGAATGTAGGTCGAGGTACCGCCGTACATGCGGCGGCCAACCATGCGCTTGGCGTACTGCACCGGAATACGGCGCTGAGCCTGTTCGACGAAGACCACCAGTGCCACGACGGCGAGGCCGACGAGCAAGGTGAGCAGGAAGCTGAACGGACCATGGCTGACCCAGATGCCCACGAACTGCGACGGGATAGTCGCGATGATCGAGGTGAAGATCAGCAGCGACATACCGTTGCCGATACCGCGCTCGGTGATGAGCTCGCCGAACCACATGATGATCGCGGTGCCCGCGGTCATGACCGTGACCATGACGAGCATGACCCACAGACCCTGGTTGGGCATGATCTCCTGGTTGCAGCCCTGGAAGAGCGTGCCGGGCGTGCGAGCCAAGGAGAGGATCGCGGTCGACTGCAAGATCGCGAGGCCGATGGTCAGGTAACGCGTGTACTGCGTGATCTTCGCCTGACCTGCGGTGCCGTCAGCCTTCAGCGTTTCCAGACGCGGAATAACCACGGTGAGAAGCTGAAGGATGATGCTCGCGGTGATGTACGGCATGATGCCGAGCGCGAAGACCGACAGGCGCAAAAGCGCGCCACCGCTGAACAGGTTGACCAGCGCGTAGACCGAGTTGTCCTGAACCTGAGCAATACAGGTCTGGACCGCCGTGTAGTCGATACCGGGGGTCGGAACGACCGAGCCCAACCGGAACAGCGCAAGAAGACTCAACGTGAAGAAGATCTTCTTGCGCAGATCCGGTGTACGCAGGGCTGCCCCAAACGCACTGATGTGCATCGTGCCTCCTGCTCAGAACTCGGTGGACATGACGGACGACTTACAGTTCGTGAACTGAGCCGCCCGCAGCAACGATCTTGTCACGGGCTGCGGTGGAGAACTTGTCAGCACTCACCGAGACCTTGACGCTGATGTCACCCTGGCCGAGCACCTTGACGAGCTCGCCCTTGCGGACAGCGCCACGTGCCACGAGGTCAGCAACCGTGATCTCGCCGCCCTCGGGGAACAGCTTGTTGATCATGGCAACGTTGACAACCTGGAACTCGACCTTGTTCGGGTTCTTGAAGCCCTTGAGCTTCGGCAGGCGCATGTGCAGCGGCATCTGGCCGCCCTCGAAGCGCGCGGGAACCTGGTAACGAGCCTTCGTACCCTTGGTACCGCGGCCCGCGGTCTTGCCCTTGGATGCCTCGCCACGACCCTTACGAGTCTTGGCGGTCTTGGCGCCCGGTGCCGGACGCAGATGATGGACCTTGAGCGTCATAGTTACTTGACCTCCTCAAACGAGACGAGGTGGATCACGGCGTTGACCATGCCACGGATTTCGGGACGGTCTTCCTTGACCACCGTGTCGCCGATGCGCTTGAGGCCCAGCGAACGAAGGGTATTGCGCTGCACCGAGGTGCCGCCGATCTTGGACTTGATCTGAGTGACCTTGAGCTGTGCCATTACGCACTCATCCCTGCCGCGCGTGCGCGCAATAGTGCTGCCGGAGCAACATCCTCGAGCGGGAGACCACGGCGAGCCGCAACGGCTTCCGGGGACTCGAGACCACGAAGTGCTGCAACGGTCGCGTGAACGACGTTGATTGCATTGTCGGAGCCCATCGACTTGCTCAGGATGTCGTGAATGCCTGCGCACTCGAGCACGGCGCGAACCGGGCCACCGGCGATAACGCCGGTACCGGGTGCTGCCGGACGAAGCATGACAACGCCAGCTGCTGCCTCACCCGTGATGGGGTGGGGAATCGTGCCCTGGATGCGCGGGACCTTGAAGAACGCCTTCTTAGCCTCTTCGACACCCTTGGCAATGGCGGCAGGAACTTCCTTCGCCTTGCCGTAGCCGACACCAACATTGCCGTCACCGTCACCCACGACGACAAGAGCGGTGAAGCTGAAGCGACGACCACCCTTGACGACCTTGGACACGCGGTTGATCGCAACTACGCGCTCGATGAAGGCCGACTTCTCCTCGCGAGGACCACGCTCCTTGCGATCCTTGCGCTCGCCTGCGCCACCACCGCGGCGCTGCGTTTCTGACATGAGATACCTCTTTGCTTGAAGGGTGAATACGTCTTAGAAGGTCAGACCAGCTTCGCGGGCGCCCTCAGCGAGAGCAGCAACGCGACCGTGGTACTTGTTGCCGCCGCGGTCGAAGACGACGGCGTCAATGCCGGCCTTCTTCGCACGCTCTGCGACCAGCTGTCCGACCTGGCGTGCCTTGGCACTCTTGTCGGACGATGCGCCACGCAGGTCGGCCTCCATGGTCGACGCCGATGCGAGGGTGACACCCTGCGTATCGTCGACGATCTGGGCGACAACGTGGCGAGCGGAACGGGTGACCACCAGGCGCGGACGCGCGGGGGTACCCGAGACCTTCTTGCGAACGCGGACGTGGCGACGCTTGCGTGCGGTAACGGTCTTGGTACCCGTTCCCAGCTTGACTCCGAAGGAACTCACTTCTTGCCCGCCTTTCCGGCCTTGCGGCGAACAACTTCACCCTCGTAGCGAACGCCCTTGCCCTTGTAGGGCTCCGGCTTCCGCAGCTTGCGGATATTCGCGGCGACTTCGCCAACCTTCTGCTTGTCGATGCCCTGAACCTTGAACTTAACCGGGCTCTCGACCGCGAAGGAGATGCCCTCGGGTGCGGCAACGACCACGGGGTGGCTGAAGCCGAGCTGGAATTCAAGACCAGTGCCATTGGCTGCAACGCGGTAACCGGTGCCGACGATCTCGAGAGTCTTCTCGAAGCCGGTCGTCACACCCACCACCATGTTGGAGACCAGAGTGCGAGTCAGACCGTGCAATGCACGGGAATCGCGCTCATCGTCGGGACGGGTAACAACGAGGTTGCCGTCCTCTTCCTTGACCTCGATCGGCGCGGCGACCTTCAGGTTCAGCGTGCCCTTGGGGCCCGTGATCGTGATGGCATCGCCTGCGATATCAGCCTTGACTCCGGCAGGAACCGGAATCGGCATACGCCCAATACGTGACATGCGCTAACCCCTTTCCGGTTACCAGACGTAGGCGAGAACTTCTCCGCCTACACCCTTGCTGTGAGCCTGGCGGTCAGTGAGCAGACCGTTCGACGTGGACAGGATCGCGATGCCAAGGCCGCCGAGCACGCGCGGAAGAGCAGTGCTCTTTGCGTAGACGCGCAGGCCGGGCTTGGAGACGCGGCGAAGGCCGGCAATCGAACGCTCGCGCGACGGGCCGTACTTCAGGTTGAGGGTCAAGGTCTTGCCGACGGTTGCGTCAGCGACCTCGAAGCCAGCGATGTAGCCCTCGCGCTTGAGGATCTCGGCAAGGTTCGCCTTGATCTTGGAGTGAGGCATCGCCACGGTGTCGTGGTACGCGGAGTTAGCGTTGCGCAGTCGCGCAAGCATGTCCGCAATCGGGTCAGTCATTGTCATGTCTTTGGCCTACGGCCTTCCTCGCTGTGGTTTCCCGCCCGGGTGGGCTGGACCTGCAGCGTCGTGGTTTACCAGCTGCTCTTAGTCACACCCGGCAGTTCGCCGGCATGTGCCATTTCACGGACGCAAATACGGCACAGGCCGAACTTGCGGTAGACCGAGTGCGGACGACCGCACTTGTTGCAGCGCGTGTACGCGCGGACCTTGAACTTCGGGGTCTTCTGCTGCTTTTGGATCAGTGCTTTCTTCGCCATGTGGATCAGGCCTCCTTGAAGGGGAATCCGAGTTGGCGGAGCAGCGCTCGGCCTTCGTCATCAGTCTTGGCGGTCGTGACGATGGTGATGTCCATGCCGCGAACGCGATCGATCTTGTCCTGGTCGATTTCGTGGAACATCGACTGCTCGTTCAGACCGAAGGTGTAGTTGCCATTGCCGTCGAACTGCTTCGGCGACAGACCGCGGAAGTCACGGATGCGCGGAAGCGCAACCGAGAGCAGGCGATCAAGGAACTCCCACATGCGATCGCCACGAAGGGTGACGTGCGCGCCAATCGGCTGGCCTTCGCGCAGCTTGAACTGTGCGATGGACTTGCGGGCCTTGGTGACCTGCGGCTTTTGGCCGGTGATCTCGGTGAGGTCGCGAATCGCACCCTCGATGAGCTTGGAGTCACGTGCTGCCTCGCCGACACCCATGTTCACGACGACCTTGGTCAGGCCGGGGATCTGCATGACGTTGTCGAAGGAGAACTCCGCCAGCAGTGCCGGGGCGATCTCCGCGCGGTAACGCGCCTTCAGACGCGGCTGCGTCTTGGCTTCGGTTGCGGTGCTCATCAGATGTCCTTACCAGTGCGACGTGAGATGCGAACGCTGCGCTCGGCCTCGTAGGTGGAGCCGTCGGGACGACGCTTCTCGACCTTTTCCTTGCGGAAACCGATACGAGTCGGGCGGCCGTCCTCGGGATCGATGATCATCACGTTCGACACGTGGATCGGTGCCTCGGTGGTGATGATGCCGCCGGTCTTGGCGCCACGGGCGTCCTGACCGATCTTGGCATGCTTCTTGATGCGGTTAACGCCCTCAACGAGGATGCGCTCGGACTCGGGCATGACCTCGATGACCTTGCCCTTGACGCCGCGATCCTTGCCGGAGATGACCTGAACGAGGTCACCCTTGCGAATGCTCAGGGTTGCCATGATTACAACACCTCCGGTGCGAGAGAAATGATCTTCATGAACTTCTTCTCGCGAAGCTCACGACCCACCGGACCGAAGATGCGCGTGCCGCGGGGCTCGCCATCAGCCTTGATGATGACCGCTGCGTTCTCGTCGAAACGGATGTACGAACCGTCGGGACGGCGGCGCTCCTTGCGGGTGCGCACGATGACCGCCTTGACGACCTCGCCCTTCTTCACGCCTCCACCGGGGATAGCGTCCTTCACCGTCGCAACGATGATGTCGCCGATGCCGGCGTAGCGTCGACCTGAACCGCCGAGAACACGGATGCAAAGGAGTTCCTTTGCACCTGTGTTGTCAGCGACACGAAGTCGCGACTCCTGCTGAATCACTGCATTCTCCTGATCGTCTGCCGGTTCTCGGGTAGAGCCTGGCGGAACTTACTTACTTGGCCTTTTCGAGGATCTCCACCACACGCCAGCGCTTAGTCGCTGAGGTGGGACGGGTCTCCATGAGCAGCACGCGGTCACCGATGCCGGCCGCATTGGCCTCATCATGTGCCTTGAGCTTGCTCGTGCGACGAACAACCTTGCCGTACATCGGGTGCTTGAAGCGATCCTCGACTGCAACGACCACGGTCTTGTCCATCTTGTCGCTGACAACAAGGCCCTCACGGGTCTTGCGGTCGCCACGCTTGTCTTCAGTCACTACGCCTTCTTTCGCGCTCATGCGGCACCACCTTGGACGGGCGTAATGCCCAGTTCACGCTCACGAAGGATCGTGTAGATACGTGCGATGTCCTTGCGGACTGCACGCAGACGACCATGATTCTCGAGCTGTCCGGTCGCGCCCTGGAAGCGGAGGTTGAAAAGCTCCTCCTTCGCCTCGCGAAGCTTGGTCACGAGTTCTGCGTCATCGAGATTACGCAGTTCGCCGGCCTGAGTTCCTGCTGCCATTTACATCTCACCTGCTTCATCGCGCCGCACAATGCGGCACTTCATCGGAAGCTTGTGCGCGGCACGGGTGAGTGCAGCGTGCGCAACCTTCTCATCGGGGAACGAGAGCTCGAACATGACGCGTCCGGGCTTGACGTTGGCGATCCACCACTCGGGCGAACCCTTACCGGAACCCATGCGGGTCTCAGCAGGCTTCTTGGTGAGCGGACGATCGGGGTAAATGTTGATCCACACCTTGCCGCCACGACGGATATGACGAGTGATGGCAATACGAGCGGACTCAATCTGGCGGTTGGTGACGTATGCGGGCTCAAGAGCCTGCAGGCCATAGGTACCGAAGGTCACCTCGGTGCCGCCCTTAGCAACGCCACGCCGCGTGGGGTGGTGCTGCTTGCGGTGCTTGACCCTACGAGGAATAAGCATGGATCAGCCCTCCACAGTCTCTGCCGGAGCGGCAACGGCCTCAGCCGCAACCTCGGCGACGGGTGCAGCCTCATCGCGACCGCCTGCACGACGCGGGCGAGCCGGAGCGGCAGCGCGCTGGCCGAGACGAACTGCAGCAGCTGCTGCCTCACGCTCGGTGCGGGTGCCGAGTGCATCGCCCTTGTAGATCCAGACCTTGACGCCGATGCGACCGAAGGTGGTACGTGCCTCATAGAAGCCGTAGTCGATGTCAGCCCGCAGGGTGTGCAGGGGAACGCGACCCTCGCGGTAGAACTCGGTACGCGACATTTCCGCGCCACCGAGACGACCGGAGACCTGAACACGAATGCCCTTGGCCCCGCTCTTCATGGTGCTCTGCATGCCCTTGCGCATTGCGCGACGGAATGAGACGCGGCTCGAGAGCTGCTCGGCGATGCCCTGGGCGACCAACTGCGAATCCATCTCGGGGTTCTTGACCTCGAGGATGTTCAGCTGGACCTGCTTGCCGGTGAGCTTCTCGAGATCGCCACGGATGCGATCGGCCTCGGCGCCACGGCGACCGATGACGATGCCCGGGCGAGCAGTATGGATGTCGATGCGAACACGCTCACGGGTGCGCTCGATCTCGACCTTGGAGATGCCTGCGCGCTCCATGCCAGTGGACAGCAGCTTGCGGATCTTGACGTCCTCCTGGACGTAATCGCGGTAGCGCTGGCCGGTCTTGGCCGAGTCGGCGAACCAACGCGACGCGAAGTCGGTGGTGATGCCGAGGCGGAAGCCGTGCGGATTTACTTTCTGGCCCACGGTACTAGTCCTTCTTCTCGGGCTTGGTGGATGACGCCTTCTTGGCAGCGCTTGCTGTCGAAGCCTTCTTGGCGGGCGCCTTCTTCGCTGCCGGAGCAGCGGTTTCCTCGGCGGCAACCTTGGCGGCGGCCTTCTTGGCGGCAGCAACCTTCGGTGCCGGTGCGGCGGCAATGCCGTCGGACACGATCACCGTGATGTGGCTGCTGCGCTTGCGGATCTTGTAGGCACGACCCTGAGCGCGGGGACGGATGCGCTTCATGGTGGGGCCTTCGTCAACGAATGCTGACGAGATCACTAGCGAGCGTGCGTCCATGGCGTGGTTGTTAGTGGCGTTGGCAATGGCGCTATCAAGCACCTTGCCAATCGGCTCACTGGCCGCCTGCGGCGCAAACTTCAACACCGCCTGGGCGTCGCCTGCGTTCATACCCCGGATGAGGTCGATAACGCGGCGCGCCTTCATGGGCGTGACGCGGACGTACCGCGCTTGGGCCCTGGCTTCCATGTCTATCCCCTTGCTGCTCGTTAGTGCGTGAATTAAGTGCGTAGCTGTGGTGAAGCGCTACTAGCGCTTCTTGCTCTTACGGTCGTCCTTGATGTGACCCTTGAACGTACGGGTCGGGGCGAACTCGCCGAGCTTGTGACCGACCATGTTCTCGGAGACGAACACCGGCACGTGCTTGCGGCCGTCGTGCACCGCAATCGTGTGACCGAGCATCGCCGGGATGATCATCGAGCGGCGCGACCAGGTCTTGATCACGTTCTTGGAACCGGTCTCGTTGGCCGAGTCCACCTTCTTGAGCAGGTGGCCGTCGATGAACGGGCCCTTCTTGAGGCTGCGAGGCATGTCAGATTCCCTTAGCGCTTCTTGCCGGTCTTGCGGCGGCGGACGATGAACTTGTCGCTGGCCTTGTTGGCCTTGCGGGTACGGCCCTCGGGCTTGCCGTTCGGGTTGACCGGGTGACGACCACCGGAGGTCTTGCCCTCACCGCCACCATGCGGGTGATCGACCGGGTTCATGGCGACACCACGGACGGTCGGGCGCTTGCCCTTCCAACGCATACGGCCGGCCTTGCCCCAGTTGATGTTGGACTGCTCAGCGTTACCAACCTCGCCGATGGTTGCGCGTGAGCGCAGATCGACGTTGCGGATTTCACCGGACGGCATACGCAACTGGGCGTAGGGGCCGTCCTTGGCGACGAGCTGAACAGATGCACCTGCGGAACGGGCGATCTTGGCGCCGCCACCGGGCTTGATCTCGACGGCGTGGATCACGGTACCGACGGGGATGTTGCGCAGCGGCAGGTTGTTGCCCGGCTTGATATCGGCACCGGGGCCGGTCTCGATCGGGTCGCCCTGCTTCAGCTTGGTCGGCGCGATGATGTAGCGCTTCTCGCCATCTGCGTAGTGAAGGAGCGCAATACGCGCGGTGCGGTTGGGGTCGTACTCAATGTGAGCGACCTTTGCCGGCACGCCGTCCTTGTCAGCACGCTTGAAGTCGATGATGCGGTACGCACGCTTGTGACCGCCACCTTGGTGACGAGTCGTGATCTTGCCGGAGTTGTTGCGGCCGCCCTTCTTGGGCAGCGGACGCACCAGCGACTTCTCAGGCGTAGACCGCGTGATCTCGACGAAGTCGGCCACGCTCGAGCCACGACGGCCCGGAGTGGTCGGCTTGTACTTGCGGATTCCCATAGCTGTTCCTCTTCAGTCAGAAGGCCGGTCAGGAGACCGGGCCTCCGAAGATGTCGATGCGGTCACCGGCGGCGACGGAGACGATGGCGCGCTTGGTATCAACGCGCTTTCCGACGCCGAAGCGGGTGCGAACCCGCTTGCCCTGGCGGTTGGCAGTGTTGACAGCGGTCACCTTCACACCGAATACCTGCTCGACCGCGATCTTGATCTGGGTCTTGTTGGCATCGGGTGAAACGATGAACGTGTACTTGTTCTCTTCGAGAAGGCCGTAGCTCTTCTCGGAGATCACCGGGGCGAGCAGGATGTCGCGGGGGTCAGCGATCCTCATGCCTGCACCTCGCTTTCCTTCGCAGTGGCCTTGACAGCCTTACCCGTCGCCGGACCGGCGAGGAAGTTCTCGAGAGCGGTCTTGGTGAAGAGCACCTGATCGCAGACGAGGACGTCGTAGGTGTTGAGCTGATCGGGCGAGAGCACGTGCACGGTCGGCACGTTGCGCAGGCTCAGCCAACTCACGGACTCATCGCGGCTCAGGACAACAAGAATGCCGCCCTCGAGGTTCAGTGCCTCGATCGCCTTGACTGCCGCCTTCGTGGAAGGGACGTCGCCGGTGACCAGCTCGGAGATGACATGGATACGGCCGTCACGTGCCCGATCGGAGAGGGCACCGCGCAGGGCGGCAGCCTTCATCTTCTTGGGGGTGCGCTGGCTGTAGTCGCGGGGGTGGGGTCCATGGACGACGCCGCCACCGACGAACTGCGGTGCACGAGTCGAGCCCTGGCGCGCGCGGCCGGTGCCCTTCTGCTTGTAAGGCTTGCGTCCGCCACCGCTGACCTCTGCACGGGTCTTGGTGTCGTGCGTGCCCTGACGAGCAGCGGCCAGCTGAGCAACAACGACCTGGTGCATCAACGGAATGTTGACCTGGACGTCGAAGATCTCGGCGGGAAGCTCAGCCTTGCCCGATGCCTTACCGGCAGGGGTCTGGATGTCTACAGAGCTCATGGTTATGCCTCCTTCGCGGCGGTGCGCAGGAACACGAGGCCGCCCTTGGGACCGGGAACGGCACCCTTGACGAGCAGCAGACCGCGCTCAGCGTCGACACTTTGGATAACCAGGTTCTGCGTGGTCTGGCGTGCGCCACCCATGCGACCGGCCATCTTCATGCCCTTGAACACGCGACCGGGGGTCGCGCAGCCGCCGATGGAGCCCGGCGAGCGGTGCTTGCGGTGCACACCGTGGGAGGCGCGCAGGCCATGGAAGCCGTGACGCTTCATGACGCCGGCAAAGCCCTTGCCCTTGGTGGTGCCGACAGCGTCGATCTTCTGACCGACCTCGAAGGTCTCCACGCCGATCTCCTGGCCGAGGGTGTACTCGGTGGCATCTTCGGTGCGAATTTCGACCAGGTGGCGGCGCGGGGTCACGCCAGCCTTCGCGAAGTGACCGGCCTGGGGCTTGGTCACCTTGCGGGGGTCGATCGCGCCAAAGGCGATCTGCACGGCGGAGTATCCGTCGTTCTCGGGGGTGCGAACCTGGGTGACAACACAAGGTCCGGCCTGAACCACAGTGACGGGGATGACCTTGTTGTTCTCATCCCAGACCTGCGTCATGCCGAGCTTGGTGCCCAGTACGCCCTTAACGTTGGTGCCCATTCGTCTGTCGTCCTTACAGCTTGATCTCGATGTCGACGCCAGCCGGAAGATCGAGACGCATCAGCGAATCAACGGTCTTCGGCGTGGGATCGAGAATGTCAATAAGACGCTTGTGCGTGCGCATCTCAAAGTGCTCGCGGCTGTCCTTGTACTTGTGCGGCGAACGAATAACGCAGTACACGTTCTTCTCCGTCGGCAGCGGCACGGGGCCGGCAACCTGCGCGCCAGTACGGGTCACGGTCTCGACGATCTTGCGCGCCGATGAGTCAATGACCTCATGGTCGTAGGCCTTGAGCCTGATGCGGATCTTTTGTCCCGCCATGGTGGCTTGCGTCCTTACTTCTCGTGTGCCGATGCTTCTAGTTTTCAAATCTCTTGCACCGTTCCCCCGAGGGGGTGTGGTGCCCGGTGGCGGCCCTAAGACCGCCACCGGGTCAAACCGGATGTCCTGAGAGTTACTTCAGGATCTTGGTGACGCGGCCTGCGCCGACCGTGCGGCCACCCTCGCGGATGGCGAACTTGAGGCCGTCCTCCATGGCGATGGGCTGAATGAGCTCAACGCGCATGTCGGTGTTGTCGCCGGGCATAACCATGTCCTTGCCCTCGGGCAGGTAAACAACGCCGGTCACGTCAGTGGTACGGAAGTAGAACTGCGGACGGTAGTTGTTGAAGAACGGGGTGTGACGCCCGCCTTCGTCCTTGGAAAGGATGTAGGACTGTGCCTCGAACTCGGTGTGCGGGGTGATCGAGCCCGGCTTGCAGCAGACCTGGCCGCGCTCGACGTCTTCGCGCTTGGTGCCACGAAGGAGCAGACCGACGTTCTCGCCTGCCTGGCCCTCGTCGAGCAGCTTGCGGAACATCTCGACACCGGTGACGGTGGTCTTGGTCGGCGGGCCGGTGTGGATGCCGACGATCTCGATTTCCTCGTTGACCTTGATCATGCCGCGCTCGATACGACCGGTGACGACGGTGCCACGACCGGTGATCGTGAAGACGTCCTCGACGGGCATCAGGAAGGGCTTGTCGACGTCGCGCTCCGGGGTGACGATGTAATCGTCAACAGCGGTCATGAGCTCGAGGATGGAGTTGCCCCACTTCTCGTCGCCCTGCAGTGCCGGGAAGGCAGCAACGCGAACCACGGGGATGTCATCGCCCGGGAACTCGTAGGCGCTGAGCAGCTCGCGAACCTCCATCTCGACCAGCTCGAGGAGATCCTCGTCATCGACCATGTCGCACTTGTTGAGTGCAACGACGATGGCGGGAACGCCGACCTGGCGAGCAAGGAGGACGTGCTCCTTGGTCTGCGGCATCGGGCCGTCGGTCGCGGCGACGACGAGAATCGCACCGTCCATCTGGGCTGCGCCGGTGATCATGTTCTTGATGTAGTCAGCGTGACCGGGGCAGTCGACGTGTGCGTAGTGACGCGCCTCGGTCTGGTACTCGACGTGTGCGATCGAGATCGTGATACCACGCTGGCGCTCTTCGGGCGCCTTATCGATCATGTCGAACGGCGTGAAGGGGTTCACGTCCGGGTACTTGTCATGCAGCACCTTGGTGATAGCTGCAGTCAGCGTGGTCTTGCCATGGTCAATGTGACCAATGGTGCCGATGTTGACGTGCGGCTTGGTGCGCTCAAACTTGGCCTTCGCCACCTGAGTTCTCCCTTTTCGTATTGCCGTCCGGCGTTTTCGCGGATCGGTTGGTTTCTTTGGTTATTGGATGGTGCTGTGATCCGCGGTTATTCGCCGCGAGACTTTGCGATGATTTCCGTCGACACGTGCGCCGGAACCTGTGCGTATGAATCGAACTGCATGCTGTAGCTCGCGCGGCCCTGTGTACGGCTGCGCAGATCTCCCACGTAACCGAACATCTCGGACAGCGGAACCAGTGCCGCAACGACACGGGCTCCTGAGCGCTCCTCCATGGACTGGATCTGTCCACGGCGGGAGTTCAGATCGCCGATGACATCACCCATGTAGTCCTCGGGGGTGGTGACTTCGACGGCCATCATCGGCTCGAGCAGGACGGGGCCTGCCTTGCGAGCCGCATCCTTGAACGCCATCGAGCCGGCGATCTTGAATGCGAGTTCTGAGGAGTCGACGTCGTGGTAGGCACCGTCAGTGAGGGTGACCTTGACATCGACCATCGGGTAGCCGGCGAGAACGCCGTTCTCCATGGCCTCCTGGCAGCCTGCATCGACCGAGGGGATGTACTCGCGAGGAACGCGGCCACCAGTGACCTTGTTCTCGAAGGAGTAACCCTCGTCGTTCGAGCCCTCTGCACCAGCGTTGGGGCCGATGTTGATGATGACGCGCGCGAACTGACCCGAACCACCGGTCTGCTTCTTGTGCGTGTAATCGACCTTCTCGACGGACTTGGTGATGGTCTCGCGGTAGGCAACCTGCGGCTTGCCAACGTTTGCCTCGACCTTGAACTCACGACGCATGCGGTCAACGAGGACCTCGAGGTGAAGCTCGCCCATGCCACCGATGATGGTCTGGCCGGTCTCCTCGTCAGTACGAACGTGGAAGGTCGGATCCTCTTCGGCCAGACGCTGAATGGCGACGCCGAGCTTGTCCTGGTCGCTCTTGGTCTTCGGTTCGATTGCAACCGAGATAACCGGAGCGGGGAAGGTCATCGACTCGAGCACGATGGCGTTGGCCGGATCGCACAGGGTCTCGCCCGTGGTGGTGTCCTTAAGACCCATCACTGCGACGATGTCGCCGGCGCCTACCGAGTCGATCTCTTCGCGCTTGTTGGCGTGCATTCGGTAGATCTTGCCGATGCGCTCCTTGCGATCCTTCACGCTGTTGAGGACGGCGGTGCCGGTCTCGAGGCGGCCTGAGTACACGCGCACGTAGGTGAGC
Organism: Actinomycetota bacterium; assembly: GCA_947449035.1. Taxonomy (GTDB): domain Bacteria; phylum Actinomycetota; class Actinomycetes; order S36-B12; family S36-B12; genus CAIKZY01. The sequence continues at coordinate 14,850 of CANFQC010000030.1, read as the reverse complement.
TTGCCCAGGTGGGGATCGGTCATGATCTTGAAGGCCAGGGCCGCGAAGGGCTCCTTGTCATTGGGCTGGCGCTCAATGATGACCTCTTCGTTGCCCTGCTTGTGACCGGTGATCGCGGTGATGTCGAGCGGGCAGGGCAGGTACGCGACAACGGCGTCGAGCATGGGCTGAACGCCCTTGTTCTTGAAGGCCGAGCCGGTCAGGATCGGGGTCAGCTTGTAGGCCAAGGTGGCGCGACGGATCGCGGCCTGGATCTCCTCGACGGTGAAGTCGCCACCGTCAAGGAACTTCTCCATGATCTCGTCGTCAGCCTCGGAGAGGGTTTCGAGCAACTTCTCGCGGTACTCGGCTGCCTTCTCGACGAGATCAGCGGGGATATCTTCGACTGCGTAGTCCTCGCCCTTCTGGGTCTCGCCACGCCAGGTGAGTGCGCGCATCGTGATGAGGTCGACGACGCCGAGGAAGTCGGACTCGTTGCCGATCGGAAGCTGAAGGACCAGCGGGGTCGCGCCGAGGCGCGAGACGATCATGTCGACGCAGCGGTAGAAGTCAGCGCCGGTGCGATCAAGCTTGTTGATGAAGCAGATACGCGGAACGCTGTACTTGTCAGCCTGGCGCCACACGGTCTCGGACTGCGGCTCGACACCGGCAACGCCGTCGAACACGGTGACAGCGCCGTCGAGAACACGCAGCGAGCGCTCGACCTCGACAGTGAAGTCAACGTGGCCGGGCGTATCGATGATGTTGATGGTGTGGTCTTTCCAGACACAGGTGGTCGCGGCGGACGTGATCGTGATGCCGCGCTCCTGCTCCTGCTCCATCCAGTCCATCGTTGCTGCACCCTCGTGAACTTCACCGATCTTGTAGTTGATACCGGTGTAGAAGAGGATGCGCTCGGTGGTCGTGGTCTTGCCCGCGTCGATATGCGCCATGATCCCGATGTTTCGGGTCTTGGCGAGATCGAGACTCGTCGAGGTAGACACGCGATTTTCTCCGTTTGCTTTCGAGGGCTGTCAGGTAAGTGGTGAGGACTACCAGCGGTAGTGAGCGAAGGCCTTGTTGGACTCCGCCATCTTGTGAGTGTCTTCGCGCTTCTTCACTGCTGCGCCAAGGCCATTCGATGCGTCGAGGATCTCGTTCATCAGACGCTCGGTCATGGTCTTCTCGCGACGCTGGCGCGAGTAACCGATGAGCCAGCGCAGTGCGAGGGTGGTGCTGCGGTTCGGCTTGACCTCAACCGGCACCTGGTAGGTCGCGCCACCAACACGGCGGGAGCGAACCTCGAGGGTCGGCTTGATGTTGTCGAGTGCACGCTTGAGCGTGGCAACCGGATCAGTGCCGGTCTTCTCGCGGCAGCCTTCGAGGGCGCCGTAGACAATGCGCTCTGCGGTGGAGCGCTTGCCATCAAGGAGAACCTTGTTGATCAGCTGAGTGACGAGCGGCGATGCGTAGACCGGATCGATGACGATCGGGCGCTTGGCAGCGGGACCCTTGCGAGGCATTAGGCCTTCTCCTTCTTCGCGCCGTAGCGGCTACGTGCCTGCTTGCGGTTCTTGACACCTTGGGTATCGAGTGCGCCGCGAATGACCTTGTAACGAACACCGGGCAGATCGCGAACGCGGCCGCCACGCACGAGCACGATCGAGTGCTCCTGCAGGTTGTGACCGACACCCGGGATGTAAGCGGTGATCTCGACACCAGAGGTCAGACGAACACGGGCCACCTTGCGCAGAGCCGAGTTCGGCTTCTTCGGGGTGGTCGTGTACACGCGAGTGCACACGCCACGACGCTGCGGGCTGCCCTTAAGGGCCGGGGCCTTGTTCTTTGAGACCTTGTCCTGCCGGCCCTTACGGACCAGCTGCTGGATAGTGGGCACTCGGTTGCCTCTTTCGATGTGTAGAGAGTTCTAGTCGTGCTTTTCCTCAGGGATTCTCGGCCCACGCGGTCGGGTGTGTCGCGCAGCCCGCGGGGCTTGCGACATCCATTTCACGGAAGGAGCGCTGCGCGCTCTATGCACCTCTTCGGGGGAAGTCGTGCACATCGATGTACCTGAGGCCAGGCACGAAGATGGAGGCTACAGGGCTGATGGGGCGAGAGTCAAAACGGGGTGAATACTGCCCACTTTTTAGGCGGGAGTGGACCCGAATCCCCCGGCCACAAGCAGCACCAGGCCGAAGGCCACGGCGAGCACGATGACGGCCACGCTCACGCCGATATTGATCCAGGCGATGATCTTGGCGGCGAAGCTCAGGCCCTGGCCGGTGACCTTGCCACCAGAGTTCCGGATCTCCTTGTCGGCCTGGTAAGCCAGGACAATCGCCACAATTGAGGTGATAAGGGGGCAAAAGGTCCAGGACACGATCGAGAGCACCAGGGCGATGATCGCGCTCGTTGAAGTCTGGGGGCGCATTGGATCGTTCTCCGGGGCTGCTGGCATCGCAGCCACCTCCCCCGAGGTCAACGGCGCTGCCGGCGCCGGGGCGGGCTCGCTCGGCCAGGTGGGGGTGCTCTCAGGGGTCTGCTCGCTCATGTACCCAGGTTATGCCACGTTCAATCACCGAGGAACGTGCACACAGCGGTCTCGAGGCCGCCGCGTATCAATAGCAGTGCCCAGATCGAGCAATCAACGATTTGGCGATTCGCGCACAATCGGCCCGCCCGCGCCATAAATGAAACGTGGACTCCCGCGCTCGCGTCAGACTAATTACCTGCACGAGGGCTCACTCCACGGGCCGCCGTGTCACATCCGCCCCACAACCAGAGGAACCTGATGTCGAACAACCCCGCCACCATCACAGATCTACTCACTCGTGCCGGCGCTGACTCCGCACTTCGCGACCGTCTTGTTGCGGACCCGAAGGGCACCATTGCGGCCGAGACCGGCATGACCGTTCCCGCCGACTGGGACATCGTCGCCAACATCCATGACGGCGGCAACGTCGTGCTCGAATTCGAAAACGGCGAGCTGCCCGAGGAGTACCTGGCAGTGGTCTCGGGTGGTAACACCGATTCGTGCGGCGCAACCTACTACCCGACCGACTGACCAACCACGAACAGCATTGCACTCCGTGGTTCAACGTCGTATTCGGCGAACCACGGAGTGCGGCTGTTTTGGCACACGACAAGGACGCCTGACATGGGCCTACGCCTGAGACTGATCGAGGGCGAGTACTGGCTTCGACCCTCGTCTCCACCGGAGAACGACCTTGCACTTGCGCGGCAGCAGCTTTGCGAAACTCTGCTGGCAGATGGCGACAATGACGACGTCGTCTCGATTAACTTCGTCGGAGAAGTAGGCCTCGAGAAAATATTTGACGGCCTTGCACCAGCACCCACGAGCATGGGCTGGGAAGGCCTCATCGTTCCGTTCACGGAACGGCGCACGGTTCGTCTTCCCGCGGGAATCACCGTGACCCCAGACGCGACCGATCCCGGCCTCGCTCAACTGCTGCAACTTCGGACCTATGCGCCGTGGATCCTGCACATACTCAAGTCGCCCTTTCTTTCCCTGGCGGACTCACTTGTGATCCGTCGCGATAATGAGCTGATCGGCTGGATCCCGGTCTGGCGACCTTCAGCCTCGATGGCGATCCTGCGACTTGTCGTCCTTCGACCAGATGTTCATGAAGGCGAGGAACGACGTCGCACTCACCTGCAACTCGGCGCCTTCTCCCGAGCAATCGACAGTCAGTGCTCACAGAACCGATCAGTGGTGTGCTGGATGCCGGATGACGGCGATGCAGTGAATGCATTGAAGGTCAGTATTGCGGGCGCCGTCAAGGTCACGCATTGGATGTCGATTCGGGTCAGGAGAGATCTCGCCCCCGTCGTCACACCATCTACACAATAAATTTCCCAGGGCACCCAATAGACGATGCTGAACTCCCCGACATGCAGAAGGGGCACTCGCAATCGCGAGTGCCCCTTCTGTCTGAACTGACTTAGTTGTTGTATCCGCGGAAGTCGAACTCCTCCAGCGGAACAGCAGCACCGGAGGATGCACCGAAGGCGCTGTACTCCAGGTCGTCGTAGCCAGAGAACGAGGCGTACATGGCCTGCTTGGCCTCCTCGGTCGGCTCGACCTTGACGTTGCGGTAGATCGGCATGCCGGTGCCTGCCGGGATGAGCTTGCCCAAGATGACGTTCTCCTTCAGGCCGAGCAGCGGATCGCTCTTGGCATGAATGGCGGCATCGGTGAGCACGCGGGTGGTCTCCTGGAAGGAGGCCGCCGAGAGCCACGACTCGGTTGCGAGCGAGGCCTTGGTGATACCCATGAGCTCGGGACGACCCGAGGCCGGAGTGCCACCCTCGGAGACGACGCGACGGTTCTCGGTCTCGAAGTTGCCACGCTCGACGAGCTCACCGGCAAGGAACTCGGAATCGCCCGAGTCGATGATGGTGATGCGCTTGAGCATCTGGCGAACGATGACCTCGATGTGCTTGTCGTGGATCGACACGCCCTGCGAGCGGTAGACCTCCTGCACCTGGTCAACGAGGTGCAGCTGCACCGAACGCTGGCCGAGGATACGAAGGACCTGCTTGGGATCGACAGCACCTGCAATGAGCTGCTGGCCGACCGCCACGTGCTGGCCGTCTTCGACGAGCAGCTTCGAGCGCTTCGACACCGGCTGGGCAATCTCCTCAGAACCGTCGTCGGGGATGACGACGATCTTGCGGGTCTTGTCGGTGTCATCGATGCGCACGCGGCCGGAGACCTCGCTGATCGGGGCAACACCCTTGGGGGTACGGGCCTCGAAGAGCTCGACGATACGCGGGAGACCGTGCGTGATGTCGTCGCCTGCCACACCACCGGTGTGGAAGGTACGCATGGTCAGCTGCGTGCCGGGCTCGCCGATCGACTGAGCGGCGATGATGCCGATGGCCTCGCCGACATCGACCAGCTTGCCGGTCGCCATCGACTTGCCGTAGCACATGGCACATGTTCCGACCTTGCTCTCGCAGGTCAGGACCGAGCGCACGCGGATGGTCTGCGCACCCTGGGCGACGAGCTCCTCAAGACGCGGGGTCGTGAGTTCTTCGCCAGCAGTTGCGATGACCTGGCCGTCGACCTCGACATCGCGAGCGAGCGTACGAGTCGCTGCCGAGGTGTCGATGGTATCGAACGGAACGAGCTTGCCGTCGATCATTTCGGCGAGTGCGAGCTCATTGCCGCGCTCGGTACCGCAGTCAACCTCGCGGATGATGACATCCTGCGAAACGTCGACCAGACGACGGGTCAGGTAACCCGAGTCAGCGGTACGAAGTGCGGTATCGGCAAGACCCTTACGCGCGCCGTGGGTCGAGATGAAGTACTCGAGCACCGACAGGCCTTCACGGAAGTTGGACTTGATCGGACGCGGGATGATCTCGCCCTTCGGGTTTGCCACGAGGCCGCGCATACCGGCGATCTGGCGAACCTGCATGAAGTTACCGCGAGCACCCGAGTCGACCATCATGTAAACCGGGTTGGTGCGCGGGAAGTTCTCGAACATGGCCTTGGCAACCTCGTCGGTTGCGCGGGTCCAGATCTCGATGAGCTCCTGGCGACGCTCCGAGTCGGTGATCAGACCGAGCTCGTACTGCTTCTGCACCTTGTCGGCCTTCTCCTCCGAGACACCGAGCAGCTCTGCCTTGCGGGGCGGAGTGACGACATCGGAGATGGAGATGGTGACGCCCGAGCGGGTTGCCCAGTGGAAGCCGAGTGCCTTCAGACGATCGAGGGTGTTGGCGACGTCGACCTTCGCGTACAGCTCGGCGAGCTGGTTCACGGTCTGGCCGAGAACCTTCTTGTCGACCTGCTTGTTCACGAAGGGGTAGTCGGCCGGGAGTGCCTCGTTGAAGAGTGCGCGACCCAGGGTCGTCTTCAACATGAACGGCTCGCCCGGTACCCAGCCCTCGGCTGCGGTGAAGCCCTCCGGCGGGATGCCGTCGGTGAGGCGAATGGTGATCTCGGCCTGCAGCGAGAGGCTGTGGGCGTCGAATGCCATGAGCGCCTCGGCGATGGACGAGAACGCGCGGCCTTCGCCGATTGCGCCCTCGGCCTGCGAGGTGAGGAAGTAGATGCCGAGCACCATGTCCTGGGTCGGCGTGGTGATCGGGCGACCATGTGCCGGCGACAAGATGTTGTTGCTCGAGAGCATCAGGATGCGGGCCTCGGCCTGCGCCTCTGCGGACAGCGGCACGTGCACGGCCATCTGGTCACCGTCGAAGTCCGCGTTGAATGCGGTGCAGACGAGCGGGTGAATCTGAATGGCCTTGCCCTCGATCAGCTGAGGCTCGAAGGCCTGGATGCCGAGGCGGTGCAGCGTAGGTGCGCGGTTCAGCAGCACGGGATGCTCGGAGATGACCTCTTCGAGGACGTCCCAGACGACCGGGCGTGAACGCTCGACCATGCGCTTGGCGCTCTTGATGTTCTGAGCATGGTTGAGATCAACCAGGCGCTTCATCACGAACGGCTTGAACAGCTCGAGTGCCATCTGCTTGGGCAGACCACACTGGTGCAGCTTGAGCTGCGGGCCGACGACGATGACCGAACGGCCCGAGTAGTCAACGCGCTTGCCGAGCAGGTTCTGGCGGAAACGACCCTGCTTGCCCTTGAGCATGTCGGACAGCGACTTGAGTGCACGGTTGCCCGGTCCGGTGACCGGACGGCCACGACGACCGTTGTCGAACAGTGCGTCGACGGCCTCTTGGAGCATGCGCTTCTCGTTGTTGACGATGATCTCCGGCGCACCGAGATCAAGCAGGCGCTTGAGGCGGTTATTGCGGTTGATCACGCGACGGTAGAGATCGTTCAGGTCAGAGGTCGCGAAGCGGCCACCATCGAGCTGAACCATCGGACGCAGATCCGGCGGGATAACCGGAACAGCGTCGAGCACCATGCCGGTCGGCGAATTAGTGGTGTTCAAGAACGCCGAGACAACCTTGAGGCGCTTGAGTGAACGGGTCTTCTTCTGGCCCTTGCCGGTGGCGATGATCTCCTTGAGGATCTCCGCCTCGGCTGCGAGGTCGAAGGTTTCCAGACGCTTCTGGATTGCGGCAGCGCCCATGGCACCGTCGAACCAGCGGCCGTAACGATCGCGCATCTCGCGGAACAGCATCTCGTCGCCCTCGAGGTCTTGGACCTTAAGAGTGCGGAAGCGATCGAAGATGCGGTCAAGGCGCTCGATGTCGGCATCGGCGCGACGGCGAAGTGCTGCCATCTCGCGCTCGCCCGACTCGCGGACCTTGCGACGGATCTCGCTCTTGGCACCCTCGGCCTCGAGCTCGGCCAGGTCGGCCTCGAGCTTCTTGGCGCGGGCGTCAATGTCAGCATCGCGACGATTGGCGATCTGCTTCTTCTCGACACCGAGCTGGTTCTCCAGCGACGGGAGTGCCTCATGGCGACCCTCGACGTCGACCCACGTGATCATGTACGCGGCGAAGTAGATGACCTTCTCGAGGTCCTTCGGCGCGAGATCGAGCAGGTAGCCCAGGCGGCTAGGAACACCCTTGAAGTACCAGATGTGCGTAACCGGAGCGGCGAGCTCAATGTGGCCCATGCGCTCACGACGCACCTTGGCACGAGTGACCTCGACGCCGCAGCGCTCGCAGATGATGCCCTTGAAGCGCACGCGCTTGTACTTGCCGCAGTAGCACTCCCAGTCGCGAGTCGGACCGAAGATCTTCTCGCAGAAGAGTCCGTCCTTCTCGGGCTTGAGGGTGCGGTAGTTGATGGTCTCAGGCTTCTTGACCTCGCCGTATGACCAGGTGCGGATGTCCTCGGCAGTGGCAAGGCCAATGCGGAGCTCATCGAAGAAGTTCACGTCCAGCACGATTCTTGTCCTTCGTTTGAAGCGGTCAGTTCAGATGGGGATGAGCTCGTGCTAGAGCTCGTCGACGCTGCTCGGCTCACGGCGGGACAAATCGATGCCGAGTTCTTCGGCTGCGCGGAAGACATCGTCATCCGTATCGCGCATTTCGATCATCTGGCCGTCGCTGGACAGCACCTCGACATTCAGGCACAGCGACTGCATTTCCTTGACGAGCACCTTGAACGACTCAGGGATGCCCGGCTCGGGAATGTTCTCGCCCTTGACGATGGCCTCGTAAACCTTCACGCGACCAAGGACGTCATCGGACTTGATGGTGAGCAGTTCCTGAAGGGCGTAGGCCGCGCCATATGCCTCGAGTGCCCACACCTCCATCTCGCCGAAACGCTGTCCGCCGAACTGGGCCTTACCGCCCAGCGGCTGCTGCGTGATCATCGAGTACGGACCGGTCGAGCGCGCGTGAATCTTGTCGTCGACCAAGTGGAGCAGCTTCAGGATGTAGATGTAGCCGACCGAGATGCGACCCGGGTAGGGCTCGCCGCTACGACCGTCGAACAACTGTGCCTTGCCATCGCCACCGACGAGGGTGAATCCATCGTCAGTCGGGAGGGTTGACTCGAGAACGAGAGCAAGCTCCTCTTCGCGAGCGCCGTCGAAGACCGGGGTCGCGACCTTGGTGCGACGCGGGGCCTCCTTGACCTGATCGGGAAGGTTGCGTGCACGCGGGTCGGTCGGATCGACCTTCCAGCCGGCAGCAGCTGCCCAGCCCAGGTGGGTTTCGAGAATCTGGCCGACGTTCATGCGGCCCGGAACACCAAGCGGGTTCAGGACGACATCAACGGGGGTGCCATCTTCAAGGAACGGCATGTCTTCGGCGGGCATGATCTTGGAGATAACACCCTTGTTGCCGTGACGGCCGGCGAGCTTGTCGCCTTCCTTGATCTTGCGCTTTTGCGCAATGTAGACGCGCACGAGGCGGTTGACACCCGGGGGAAGCTCATCGCCCTCTTCGCGATCGAACACGCGAACGCCGATGATCTTGCCCGACTCACCGTGAGGAACCTTGAGCGAGGTGTCGCGCACTTCGCGCGCCTTCTCGCCGAAGATCGCACGGAGCAGACGCTCCTCCGGGGTGAGCTCGGTCTCACCCTTGGGCGTGACCTTGCCGACCAGGATGTCGCCGGGCACCACGTCGGCACCGATGCGGATGATGCCGCGATCATCGAGATCAGCGAGCACCTCCTCGGAGACGTTCGGGATGTCGCGGGTGATTTCCTCGGGGCCGAGCTTGGTGTCGCGTGCATCGACCTCATGCTCCTCGATGTGAATCGAGGAGAGGACGTCGTCTTGCACGAGACGCTGGTTGAGGATGATGGCGTCCTCGTAGTTGTGGCCTTCCCATGACATGAATGCCACGAGCAGGTTCTTGCCAAGTGCCATCTCGCCGAGATCGGTCGAGGGACCGTCCGCGAGGACCTGGCCCTTCTCGATGCGCTCGCCTTCGCTGACAACCGGGCGCTGGTTGAAGCAGGTGCCCTGGTTGGAGCGATGGAACTTCTCGACGCGGTAGGTCTCGTACTCGCCGCCATCGGTTGCGATGGTGATCGAGTCGGCTGCGACCTCAGAGACAACGCCCGCATTCTTCGCGGTGATGATGTCGCCGGCGTCGTATGCCGCGCGGAACTCCATGCCGGTACCCACGAGAGGTGCCTCGGCGCGCAGCAGCGGAACTGCCTGGCGCTGCATGTTGGAGCCCATCAGTGCGCGGTTTGCGTCGTCGTGCTCGAGGAACGGAATCATCGAGGTGGCGACTGACCACAGCTGGCGCGGTGAGACGTCCATGTAGTCAACATCCTTGGGGAGGATGTAGTCGACCTCTCCGCCCTTACGGCGAACGAGCACGCGATCGTCGAGCATGACGCCCGTGGCGTCGATGTTCGTGTTCGCCTGTGCCACCACGTGGGTGTCTTCCTCATCGGCAGTCAGGTAATCGATCTGATCGGTGACCTTGCCGTTGACGACCTTGCGGTACGGGGTCTCGACGAAACCGAACGCATTGATGCGCGCGTAGGTGGCGAGCGAGCCGATCAGGCCGATGTTCGGGCCTTCCGGGGTCTCGATCGGGCACATGCGGCCGTAGTGCGAGGGGTGAACGTCACGGACCTCGAAGCCTGCACGCTCACGCGACAGACCGCCGGGGCCAAGTGCCGACAGACGACGCTTGTGGGTCAGGCCCGCGAGCGGGTTGGTCTGATCCATGAACTGCGACAACTGCGACGTGCCGAAGAACTCCTTGATGGAGGCCACGACAGGGCGGATGTTGATCAGGGTCTGCGGCGTAATTGCCTCGACGTCCTGCGTGGTCATGCGCTCGCGAACGACGCGCTCCATGCGGGAAAGACCGGTGCGGATCTGATTCTGAATCAGCTCGCCGACGGTACGCAGGCGACGATTGCCGAAGTGGTCGATGTCATCGGTCTCGACGCGAATCTCGCCGCGCTCAGACTCCATGCTGACGATGCCGGCATGCAGGCAGACGATGTACTCGATCGCAGCAGCGATGTCGTCGACGGTGAGCACGCTCTGAGTGAGCGGCGCGTCGATGCCCAGCTTCTTGTTGATCTTGTAGCGACCGACCTTCGCGAGGTCATAACGCTTGGGATTGAAGTAGAAGTTGTCGAGCAGGTTGCGCGCGTTCTCGACCGTGGGCGGTTCTCCCGGACGCAGCTTGCGGTAGATATCGAGCAGTGCGTCTTCCTGGGTGGCGATGTGATCCTTCTCGAGGGTCGCCATGAAGGTCTCGTACTTGCCGAAGCGCTCGACGATCTGCTCGTGGCTCCAGCCAAGGGCCTTGAGGAGAACGGTGACGGGCTGCTTGCGCTTGCGGTCAACACGAACTGCGACGAGATCCTTCTTGTCAATCTCGAACTCGAGCCATGCGCCACGGCTCGGGATGATCTTGGCGATGAAGACGTCCTTGTCACTGGCCTTGTCGACCGAGCGCTCGAAGTAGGCGCCAGGTGAACGCACGAGCTGCGAGACAACCACGCGCTCGGTGCCGTTGATGACGAAGGTGCCCTTGTCGGTCATGAGCGGGAAGTCGCCCATGAACACGGTCTGGCTCTTGATCTCGCCAGTCTCGTTGTTCATGAACTCGGCCGTGACGAACAGCGGTGCGGAGTAGGTGAAGTCCTTGTCCTTGCACTGCTCGATCGTGTACTTCGGCGGTTCGAAGCGGTGATCACGGAACGACAGACTCATCGCACCGGCGAAGTCCTCGATCGGGCTGATCTCTTCGAAGATCTCAGTCAGGCCGGAGACCTGCGGGATCTCGGTGGTGCCGCTGGCGAGCGCCGCGGACACACGGGCCTTCCAGAGGTCATTGCCGAGCAGCCAGTCAAAGCTGGCGGTCTGCAGGGCCAGGAGATCAGGTGCGGCCAGGGGCTCGCGGATCTTGGCGAAGGATGCCCGGTGGAGTCCGGGGGAAAGGGGCGTGACGTCCGTTGAACGCGAGGCGGTCAAGATGGTCCTTCCGAGGCGCTTTTGTGGCTGGGCCGCGCTACTCCCTCATAACCGTTAACCCGATATGTCAAATGACGTACCGGGTTAGAGGAGATTGAAAGGGCAGCGCAAAGCGGCAGCATACCTGAGAAGGCAAGCCGCTGTCGACCCCGGCCTCGATTGTCCGAATTTCCTCGATTGCACCCTTTGCCCTGGCTCCGACAGCGAAACCAGCAACCTGCGGGTGAATCCTCGATCTTCGGGTCGTGCACGCGGGGGTAAAACCAACTGCGCAGGAGGATGGTGACCTGAAAACCCTTGGGAGTCAAGCACAAAGCGCCGTGCTGTGACCAAAGCGAGACCTAATCCGGACCGAATGCCCCAAATGGGTCGCTTCTTGGATGCCCTCTCCCGGGCTCCCGACCTCACGGACAGTTCCTTGAGCCTCTCGGCCGAGACCCGTACGAGGGCAACCATCCACGACCTGGGAGGGATTCGGTCCTCCCGCGGCGATACCAAAAACGAAGGGCGCCCCACGTGGGGACGCCCTTCGCGTGCAGCCGAAGCTGCGAGAGAACTACTTGACGGTGACCTTGGCGCCAGCTGCCTCGAGCTGTGCCTTTGCCTTCTCCGCAGCGTCCTTGTTGACCTTCTCCAGAACAGCGGTGGGTGCTGCCTCGACCAGATCCTTGGCCTCCTTGAGACCGAGGCTGGTGAGTGCGCGCACCTCCTTGATGACCGGAATCTTGTTGTCGCCGCCCGACTCGAGGATGACGTCGAACTCATCCTGGTCGCCGCCGGCTGCGCCAGCGTCGCCGCCGCCTGCCGGTGCTGCTGCAACTGCCATGGCAACCGGTGCGGCTGCGGTGACGTCGAAGGTCTCTTCGAACATCTTCACGAACTCAGAGAGCTCGAGCAGGGTCATTTCCTTGAACGCGTCGAGCAGATCTGCGGTGTTGAGCTTCGCCATGATGGCGTCCTTTCGGTAAAGCCGGCCAATAACCCGAGGGCGGCCGGATGATGTTGGGCTCTAGCCCTCGGTGGTTTCCTCAGCGGCTGCTTCTGCAACTGCCTCGGTGGTTTCTTCGATTGCTGCCTCATCGGCAACAACCTCGACTGCTTCGACAACTGCCTCGTCGGCAACTGCTTCGGCGGGTGCAGCCTCGGCCTCGGCGGCGGGTGCAGCAGCTGCTGCGCCCGGGTTCGCCTCGAGCTTGGTCTGCAGGGCGCCAAGTGCGCGGGCCGTCTTGGAAAGCGGTGCCGCGAACAGGGCTGCTGCCTGCGACTGCTTTGCCTTCATGGCTCCGGCGAGCTTGGACAGGAGAACCTCACGCGACTCAAGGTCGGCGAGCTTGTTGATGTCGGATGCACTCAGCGGTGCACCGTCCATGATGCCGCCCTTGATGATCAGGGCGGGATTCTCCTTGGCGAAGTTACGAATTGCCTTTGCGGCATCAACGGCATCGCCCTTTACGAAGGCGATAGCGCTGGGACCGGCGAGCAGGTCGTCGAGACCGGCAACGCCGGCTTCCTTCGCTGCGATCTTGGTCAAGGTGTTCTTGACGACCGCATAGGTGACCGTGGTGCCGAGGGTGCGACGCAGCGTCTTCAGCTGCGCGACGCTCAGTCCGCGGTACTCAGTGAGCACTGCCGCACTTGAGGTGCGGAAGTGGTCGGCGAGCTCGGCGACTGTATTCGCCTTGTCAGGCCGTGCCATGGGGCTCCTTTCATATGCCCCGACAAGCAAAACGCCCCGGCGCAGGCGCACGGGGCAACACCGCTTTCGCGGTCTTTCCAGTTCACCTACGCGGGCCGTCCGCCTGAGCGGAGCCTTCGACCCTCCCTTTCGAGAGGGCGACCAGCGGTCTTTGGTGGGATCAGAGTAGGGGGCCGACTGGTACGGCGGCAAATCCGGTCCCGACAAGCAGAAAGGGGGCGGCCGAAGCCGCCCCCTTCCCTGACGCTTTCCCTTACGGGAGCACCTGCAAGCTTTCCCTTACGGGAGCAACTTCTTGGTGGGGCCAACCTGCTTGTAGATGGCCTTCTTCGCGCCACCGGTGGGTGCGCTGGTAGCCAGCATCACGTAGTCGGTGAGACGACCCAGGGTGCCGGCTGAGTCGTACTGACCCATCCAGTAACCGGTGAGGCCCTGATGCGAGGTCGTGGTCACGACCAGCGGTACTGAAGCGGCCGAGCGGAACTTGGCCGAATTGGTCTGCAGTGCGTTCAGCAGGCCCTTGCGGGTGAGGTCCGGACCAGCAGCCTTAAGGGCCTGTGCCAGCACGTACGCGGTGTTCACGCCGTAGTACGTGTAGAAGTTCCACGGCAGGCCACTGGCCTCGACGAGGGTCTTCATCTGCGAGACGTACGGGTTGCCCAGATCGGTGATCGGAGTCAGGAAGCTCGGCGTGTACATCTTGTTCATCAGCTTGGTCGCTGCTGCACCGAGGATGCCCTTGATGATGGTGGGCTCGGAACCGACCGAGGTCACCATCCAGGTCGGAGCAAAGCCAACCTTGGCCGAAGTGGCCAGAAGTGCTGCGGTTGCCTGGGTGATGCCGAAGAAGGTGACCAGCTGGCAGCCGGCCGTCTTCATCTTCACAACCTGAGAGGCGAAGCCTGCTGCAATGTTGGCGGCTGCGAAGGAGGTCGTCGTCGTGAAGTCCATGCCGGCAGCCTTGAAGCCGTTCGAGGCATCAATGCCGAAGTCGCCATCCTGGTACATGAAGCAGCGCTTCAGACCATTGAGCTCCGGGGTGTTGGTGATGTAGTACGCCATCGCCTTTGCCTCAACGGCGTAGGACGGCAGGTACGGGATCGTGGTCGGGTACTTCTTCACGTTTCCGAACTGCGATGCACCGGTATTGATGAAGACATCGGGCACGTTGCGCTGGTTCAGGGTGTCGATCACAGTGGCGTGCTGATCGGTGCCGAAGGCTCCGTACATCGCGAAGATCTTGTCGCTGAGCAGCAACGCGCTGGTCTGTGCCTGCGTGGTTGCCGGGTTGTACATGTCGTCCTTGGCCACGAACTTGATCTGGCGGCCGTTGATGCCACCGTTCTTGTTCACGTAGTCGAAGTACGCCTGGGCGGCCTGCGGGATGTACAGGTAGCCCGCTGACGCCGGACCTGTCTGCGGTGAGGTCGAGCCGATGACGATCTGGGACTTGGTGACTCCCGGATCAGCAGCGTGCGAGGGCACCGCGAGGGTCACCGCGCCCACGGCGATTGCCGCGGTCGTGGCAAGGCCCTTGACGATCAGTTTCTTCTTCACGAGATCTCCTTGGCTTCGGTGACACTGAACATGTAGGTACATGTAACCCGCATCACATCTAGGTAGCCCGAGGTTAGTACGTCAAAGGCGCAGATGTCCCGACTTTGCTACCGACGAGTAGCAAGTCGGCGCCAGCCCGTGGCCAGAAGGCCCATCACGCCGCCTGGGGCGATCAGGACCACCACCACCAGGAGGAGCCCGTATACGAAGGTGGGGAGGTTATTGGTGACCTGGTCACTCCAGCCCCGATCCCCCGCCAGGTTC
>CANFQC010000029.1 GCA_947449035.1 Actinomycetota bacterium | reverse complement strand
TCGCTGACCACGAGGTGAACTGCTGGGACGCGATGCCTTGCCAGTTGACCCATGCGGGTGCGTTTGACGCACACGTGTCAGATTGCCCGATCGCATAAGCCTGCAAGGGCGCGGTAGGGATATTTGGGCCGTTGCTGGCCGCGATAGGACCATCGAAGAATTGCGCGAGATACATGCGGGGTGTCGTGAAGCGACCGCCGACGATGATGCCGCCCTCGGGAGTAACCGCCACCGCAAAGACGCCGCCATCCAATGTGTTGCCGACGTTGGTGGTGAAGCTGGTGTCTTCGGTGCCGGTGGAGTCGAACTCCTTCAAGAAGCCGGTGAAGTAGCCGCTGACGATGATGCGACCATCGGCCGTGAGAGCAATCCCAGAGACATCGAGATCCATTGCGCTGCCGATGTTGGTGGTGAAGCTGGTGACTTCGGTGCCGGTGGAGTCGAATTTCCTCAACAGCCCGTTAAAGCCGCCGACGACGATGTGACCATCGGCCGTGACGGCCACCCCAAAGAGGGGGCCATTCAGTGTGCTGCCGAGATTGGAGGCGAAACTGGTGACTTCGGCGCCTGTGGAATCGAACTCCTTCAAGAAGCCGGTGAAGCCGCCGCCCACGAGGACGTGACCATCGGTCGTGACGGCAACAGAAGAAACTGCGCCATCGAGTGCGCTGCCGACGTTGGTGGCGAAGCTGGTGACTTCAGTGCCTGTGGAGTCGAACTCCTTCAAGAAGCCGGTGAAGCCGCCGCCCACGAGGATGTGCCCATTGGATGTCACGGCAACTGCCGAAACGAAGCCATCAAATGCGCTGCCGACGTTGGTGGTGAAGCTGGTGACTTCGTTGCCGGTGGAGTCGAGCTCCTTCAAGAAGCCGGCGAAGCCGCCGACGAGGACGTGACCATCGGCTTTGACGGCAACAGAAGAAACTGCGCCATCGAGTGCGCTGCCGACGTTGGTGGCGAAGCTGGTGACTTCAGTGCCTGTGGAGTCGAACTCTTTCAAGTACTCGGTGAAGAAGCCGCCGACGATGATGTGACCATCGGTCGTGACGGCAACCGCACTCACGTCGCCATCAAGTGAAGTGCCTACCGCGGCATTAAAGGCGGCGTCCGGAGTGCCGCCAATAGATGAGGCGAACGCTGTAGGGGCCAAACCAACCCCGCCGAGTACAACAGCCAACGAGGCAATCGCGATCAGGAACTTGCGCACGGGTCCTCCTCATGTGGCTGCCTCGCAGGGGCAACCCGTCAGCTAGCGATGGGGGATCGTATCCCGCACGAATGCAGCAGGCCAGATGCAGATTGTGAGGTTAGGGATATCCCTCACCTTCGTGGACTCTGAATTCGCAGCCCAGTTACTGAATGCCCAGCTGCCCAAGGTGGTGGGCATAGGTGTTCCGAGCGACACGCCCGCACAACACGAACTGAGTCTGTGTGGCCGGGGGAGTGCTTTCGACTAGCTGCCGTAGACCGGCACGAATCGGTTGCAGACGTAACCGCCCTTGCCGCCGTTGGGCCAGGTGTCCCAGGACGGGGTGTAGCCGTCGGGGCAGGTAGCGGTGTCCGATGCGCGGCCGATCGCCTGTTGCCACATCGGGCTGGGTGCGGGTGGTTCAAATGGCAATGTCACTTCGATCAGTTCGCTCGTGGAGGGGTCTTGCAACCAGACCCTCACCTCGGAGAGAGAGGCGATCGAAAACACGACGCCGTAACCCCACGAGAGCGTGATGACATCGCCCGCATGCGCGATGGTTTGCGTGTCGGCATAGAGGTCGAAATAGGTCTCCCCGTCATGCTCAGGGTCAGCTAAGCGAAACGACTGGCAGCCGATTTGTTGCACAACGCCATTGATCGCCAAGGTGACACCTATCTCGGTGCAGCCGCCCTGGCCTCGGCCAATAGCCCACGTGGGGAGAGTGAAATAGGCGGCAGGAAAATCAATTGCCGCCCACGACGTGTCTGCGGTGACGGTGGTCGAATACGTGCCGGTCACGTACACGCCCGAGGCCAGCGACGAAACCTGGACCAATTCATCCGCAGCCAGAGCGCTCGAGGCTGTGTCAACCGAACCCACCACGACAGTCATCGAGGCGATGACAGCAATCATGATCTTGCGCATTTCGGCCTCCAGGGGCAAATGTCGGCACAACGAAGCAGCGTCTCAGGTTTCGGGCTCACGAATGCTTGCGCTGCAACTCGCGTAGGGTGGGCGGGTGACCGACGCCCACGAGAGTTCTCAGCCCCATGGGGCGTCCTCGTCGGATTCGGCCTCGTCGGATCTCACTGCGTCGCCCTCGAAGCATCGTCGAGCCTTGATCGTCCTGGCCTGCGTGGCCGTGGCCGCGATCATTCTTGATCACCTGGCCAAGCAGTGGGCGATCGACACCTTGCTGACTCGGCTGCAAAGCGGCGAAGGCCCGATCCAGGTCATCGGTTCGTGGGTGCAGCTGACCTATACCGAGAACACCGGCGCGGCTTTCAGCATGGGCACGGGCTACACCTGGATCTTCAGCGTGATCGCGATCGTGGTGGCCATCGTGATCCTGCGCACCGCCCGCAAGCTCGGAAGTATCGGCTGGGCGATTGCGCTTGGCGGTCTGCTGGGTGGTCTGCTCGGCAACCTCATTGATCGCCTGACGCGCGAGCCGGGCTTTGGTCGCGGCTTCGTCGTCGACTTCATTCAGTTCCCGAACTTCCCGGTGTTCAATGTCGCCGACTCGTTCATCACCTGCTCGGCAGCTCTGATGGTGATTCTCACGCTGTTCGGCGTCGACTACCGCGGCCAGCGCAGCGGCGCGAAGTAATGGCCGCCCGCTTTCTTACCGTTCCCGACGGCCTGGCCGGCGAGCGCATCGATATCGCCCTGACTCGCATGCTCGGGCTCTCGCGCTCGCGGGCGGTCGACATCATCACGCTGGGCGCTGTCACTCTCGACGGTTCGCCGGCGATGAAGAGTGATCGTTTGCTCGCGGGTTCAGTCATCGAGATTGATACCGAGGTTGGTCTCGAGCCGGTGGCGATGGAGATCGATACCGAGCCGGTGCCGGGCCTGCATGTTCTCTATGACGACGACGACTTGATCGTGGTCGACAAGCCGGTGGGCGTGGCTGCGCACCCGAGCCCGGGCTGGACTGGCCCGACAGTGGTCGGCGGTTTGATTGGCGCGGGCTATGCCGTGGCAACCTCCGGAGCGGCCGAGCGCCAGGGCATCGTCCATCGTCTCGATGTCGGCACGACCGGCCTGATGGTCGTGGCCAAGAGCGAGAGCGCGTACACGTCCTTGAAGCACCAGTTCAAGGAGCGCACGGTCGAGAAGGTGTATCACGCGATTGCCCAGGGGCTCCTCGATCCGCTCAAGGGCACGATCGAGGCGCCGATCGGTCGGCACCCGCAGGCTGACTACAAGTTCGCGGTGGTCGAGGGCGGCAAGCACTCGGTCACCCATTACGAGACTCTCGAGGCGTTCAATCATGGCTGCCTGGTCGAAGTGCACCTCGAGACCGGCCGCACTCACCAGATTCGCGTGCATATGGCCGCCATGCGCCACCCGCTCGCCGGTGACATCACCTATGGCGCCGACCCGGTGCTGTCGAAAAAGGTGGGGCTGACGAGACAGTGGTTGCACGCGATGCGCCTGGGGTTTGCTCACCCATCGACGGGGGAGTACGTGGAGTTCACCAGCCCGTACCCGGCCGACCTCGAGGCCGCCCTCGAGCAGTTCCGACAGGGTGCATGACAGCGTCCCGATCGCCTTCGCTGTGCTCCGTCGGGCTTCTGCTCTCGGCATGTTTTCGACCCAGCCGCGCCTTCACGGCTGTGTCAGTCCGGCGTCCTAAGGTTGTCAGGTGAGCGGCGCGGGAACTTCAGGGAGCAACTTCGCTCACCTGCACGTGCACACCGAATACTCGATGCTCGACGGTGCTGCCCGCCTCGATGATCTCTTCGGCAAGGCTGTCGACCTGGGCATGACCGCCCTCGCGATGACCGATCACGGCAACCTCTACGGCGCCTACGACTTCTACAAGACCGGTAAGAAGCACGGCATCAATCCGATCATCGGTCTCGAGGGCTACTACGCACCTCAGGGTCGGTTCGAGCGCAGGCCATTCGACTTCGGTGGCGGCTTCGATGAAGGAACGCCCGAAGATCCAGGCGCCGGTCGCGGCAAGCAGAGCTACACGCACATGACTTTGTGGGCAGAAAACACCGCAGGCATGCACAACCTCTTCCGGTTGTCGTCGCTCGCAAGCCTCGAGGGTTACTACCACAAGCCGCGCTTCGACCGAGAGCTTCTCGAGCGCTACGGCAAGGGCCTGATCGGCACCACGGGCTGCCCGAGCGGCGAGGTCAATCGCTGGCTGCAGGCAGGCAACTACGACAAGGCTCTCGCAGCTGCCGCTGACTTCCGCGACATCCTCGGCGCGGGCAATTACTTCTGCGAGCTGATGGATCACGGGCTCGAGATCGAGACTCGCTTCCGTCATGACCTCCTGAAGATCGCGCGTGCCCTCGACCTGCCGCTGATCGCCACCAACGACCTGCACTACGTGCACGAGGCCGATGCCGCCACGCATGATGTGCTGCTGTGCATCGGCACGCGCACCACGATGGATGACCCCAAGCGCTTCCGCTTCGATGCCCGCGACTTCTACCTGAAGTCATCCGAGCAGATGCGCAAGGTCTGGAGCGAACTACCTGAGGCCTGCGACAACACACTGCTCATCGCCGAGCGCTGCCACGTGGAATTCAACGAGGGCGCGAACCTCATGCCGGCCTTCCCGATCCCCGAGGGGGAGAGCGAGGAATCGTGGCTGGTCAAGGAGGTCGAGCTCGGCCTGCACAAGCGCTTCGGTGACGTGATCCCCGAAAATGTGCGCAAGCAGGCGGAGTACGAAGTTGGGGTCATCTGCCAGATGGGCTTCCCTGGCTACTTCCTTGTTACTGCCGACCTCGTGAAGTACGCCAAGGACAACGGCATTCGCGTAGGCCCGGGCCGTGGCTCTGCGGCAGGTGCGATGATCGCCTACGCGCTCGGCATCACCGAACTTGATCCGATCAAGCACGGCCTGCTCTTCGAGCGCTTCTTGAACCCCGAACGCGTCTCGATGCCCGATATCGACATGGACTTCGACGAGCGTCGTCGCTCCGACATGATCCGCTACGCCACGCAGAAGTACGGCGAGGAGCGCGTCGCGCAGATCATCACCTACGGCTCGATCAAGGCGAAGGCGGCGATCAAGGACTCGGCTCGCGTACTCGGCTACCCGTACGCACTCGGCGATCGCATCACTAAGGCAATGCCGCCGTCAGTAATGGGCAAGGACATCACGCTTTACGGCGCCTTCGATCCGAAGGACTCCCGCTACGGCGAGGCTGCCGAATTCCGTGCGTTGTATGAAGCCGATGCTGATGCGCGCCGCGTGGTCGATACCGCCAAGGGTCTCGAAGGTCTGAAGCGCCAGCCGGGCGTGCATGCTGCCGGCGTCATTCTCTGCCGCGAGCCACTGCTCGATGTCGTACCGATCTGGCGCCGTGAGCAAGACGGTGCCGTCATTACCCAGTTCGACATGGGTGCCTGCGAGAGCCTCGGTCTGCTCAAGATGGACTTCCTCGGTCTGCGCAACCTCACGGTGCTCGACGACTGCCTGCGCTACATCGAGAGCAACCGCGGCGAGGTCATCGTCCTAGAAGACCTCACCCTCGACGACCCGATCACCTACGAGCTGCTCTCGCGCGGCGACACCCTCGGTGTCTTCCAGCTCGACGGCGGCCCGATGCGCGCGCTGCTGCGCTCGATGCAGCCTGACAACTTCGAGGATATTTCCGCGGTTCTCGCGCTGTATCGACCAGGCCCGATGGGCGCGAATGCGCACAACGATTACGCCGACCGCAAGAACGGTCGCAAGTCTGTGGTGCCGATTCACCCCGAGCTTGCGGAGCCACTCGCTGACATCCTGGGTGATACCTATGGCCTGATCGTGTATCAGGAGCAGGTCATGGCCATCGCGCAGAAACTCGCGGGCTACTCGCTCGGCGCAGCAGATCTCCTTCGTCGTGCCATGGGCAAGAAGAAGAAGGAGATCCTCGAGAAGGAGTTCGTGCCATTCCGCGACGGCATGGTGGCCAATGGCTACAGCCTCGACGCGATCAACAAGCTCTGGGAAATACTCGTTCCGTTCTCCGACTACGCGTTCAACAAGGCCCACACCGCCGGCTACGGCCTGGTGTCGTACTGGACGGCCTACCTGAAGGCGAACTACCCGGCCGAGTACATGGCCGGCTTGCTCACCTCGGTGAAAGATGACAAGGACAAGTCGGCGATCTACCTCAACGAGTGCCGTCGCATGGGCATCAAGGTGCTGCCGCCCGATGTCAACGACTCCGACTTCGACTTCACCCCGCGCGGCACCAATATTCGCTTCGGCCTTTCGGCGATCCGCAACGTCGGCGCGAACGTCGTCGACTCGATCATTGCCACCCGCAAGCGGGTCGGCAGGTTCAACGACTTCAACGACTTCATCGCGAAGGTCGAAGGCTCGGTCTGCAATAAGCGTGTCGTCGAGTCGCTGATCAAGGCCGGTGCCTTCGATTCCCTCGGCCACAGTCGCAAGGGCTTGGTGCAGGTGCACGAATACGTCGTCGACACCGCGGTCGATATCAAGCGCGCCGAGGCGATCGGCCAGTTCGATCTCTTCGGCGGTCTCGATGCCGAGGCAGAGAACTCGCTCGTGCCCACTGTTGAGATCTCCGACGGTGAGTGGGAGAAGTCGGTGCTGCTCGCGCACGAGCGAGAGATGCTCGGGCTGTACGTCTCGGATCACCCGCTGCACGGCACCGAGCATGTGCTCGCCACGATGACTGATCGCACCATCGCCGCACTGCTCGCCGATGAGCGCACCGACGGCACGGTCGTGACTGTTGGCGGTCTGGTCACCGGCGTGCAGCGCAAGACCACCAAGCAGGGTTCGGCCTGGGCGATCCTCACCCTCGAGGATCTTGAAGGATCAGTCGACGTGATGGTCTTCCCGGCCAGCTACCAGGCAGCGAGCACGCTACTTGTCGACGACGCCGTCATCATCATTCGCGCTCGTGTTGATCGCAGTGATGAAGATGGCCTGCGCCTGGTGGCCATGGAAGTCAGTGCCCCTGACATGAGCGAGGCCACCAGCGGCCCGGTGAAGTTGTCGATGCCGGCCACGCGCTGCATTCCGCCGCTCGTCGAGCGACTGAAAGAAGTTCTCGGCGGTCACCCGGGCACCACGGAGGTTCACCTGATGCTCACCGGCGGCGCGAAGACCACCGTGCTCAAGCTCGATGACAAGCTGCGCGTCACTCCGTCACCGTCTCTCTATGGCGACCTCAAGGCATTGCTGGGGCCGTCATGTCTGAGCTAACTGAGAAGTCGGTAGCCCGCCGTGCCTCAGCGGTGTTGGTGGCTGGGCTCATTTCTGCTGTCGTGCTCGGCGCGGCACTTGGTGTCGTGTGGTGGAAGCTCGCGCCGCGCGTCTCTGTCACCGTCAAGGCAGGGGAGACCTGGCCTGCGAATTACCAGCCGAATGAGTATCTCGGCGCCGACGTTGCCTTCGGCGCACTCGCGATTCTCGGTGGCTTAGGCCTGACGATCGCGCTGATCTACATGCGCCGCGAGCACCTGACCTCGACCCTGGCCTCATCTGTTCTCGCCGGTTTCGTCGGCACACTGCTGATGTGGTTCGTCGGAACACGACTCGGAAGTGTTGATATCGCCGGGCTCTCGGCGACCGAAGAGATCGTGGTCGATGCACCGCTGAAGCTCACACTGCCGGCAATGATCATGATCTGGCCGCTGACTGCCGCCGTTGTGATCTCAATCGTCGCTGCGGCTGACTGGTTCGCTGCAGCGCGTCGGCGCAATCACGCTGACGACACCTTTTCGATCTAACGCAGCGGCCTGACGAGAACTCGATTCGAGTGCACGCCGAGAGAAATACGCACGTAGATGTAAGTTGGCTTACTCGCCATGTGCTGCCAGGTGAATCGTCCATTGGCCTTCACTCGACTCGTGCCGCTGGTGATGTACCCCTTCGTGCCTGCTACTCGGGTGCGAACCGTCAGCAGGGTGCCTGGTGCTGCTGATGTACGACCGCTCAGGTAGATGCGACCGGCGTAGCGACCGCGATCTGCGCGACCAGTGATCGACATGGTCGTCTTCGCTGCCGCATGTACGACCTCGGTGTTCACTTGGCTGGCAGGAGCGACTGTGGTTGTCGTCGACGTGGGCCCGGAAGTCGCAGTACCTGACGAACTCGAATGTGAACCGGAGCCAGAACCCGAATCAGGTGCAGATGGACTCGAGGCGGTAAAAGTCGCGGAGCGAGCGGTAGGGCTCGAAACAATGCTGTATGTGCCGGCTGCCGATGGTGTGTAGGTGCTGGATCCGTCGCCGGATGAATCAACGGTGACGCTGATATTCGACATCGAGGCATCCGGTGCCGTGACCATTACCGTCTGCGTCGTATTGGCGGGGTAGCCACTGAGGGTGATCGTCGAGGCCGAGCCGACCGTCGGTGA
Organism: Actinomycetota bacterium; assembly: GCA_947449035.1. GTDB lineage: Bacteria > Actinomycetota > Actinomycetes > S36-B12 > S36-B12 > CAIKZY01. The sequence continues at coordinate 21,268 of CANFQC010000029.1, read as the reverse complement.
TGTCGCCGTGATCATCGGAGAGCCTGTGGGCGCATTGGTCGAACGCGAGCCGGTGAGCTCGGGGGAGTTCCCGATGCCATTGTTCGCGGCGATCGCGAAGGTGTGCCACGTCGATGCCGAGAGGCCTGTCTTGGTGTACGAGGTCACATTGCCGACATCGACGGATGCTCCGCCATCGACACTGACCCAGTACTTCACGATGTTCGCGCCGCCCGTGTTAGCCGGCGGTGTCCAGCCGGCCGTGATCGACGTGTCCGTGACGCCGGAGAAGACGAGGTCAGTGGGTGCATCGGAAACTGTCGCGTAGGTCGACTGACTGCTGCTGAGTGCGGCCGATGTCCCTGCCCCATTCACGACAAAGACGTCGAAGGAATACGAGGTTGCCGGCGATAAGGATCCGGCGGTGTAGGTGGTGCTCGACACCGGTACCCAGGTGAGCGTCCCGCCGTTCACGCGCACCTGAAAGCCGAGGGTCGGCCAACCGGAGACTGCCGCCGGCGCTGTCCAGCTTGCCGTGATCGACGACGCCGAGACTCCAGAGAACTGCAGGTTCGTGGCCGGCCCAGTGGGCGTGCCCGGAGTGACGGTCTGCTGCGATCCGGTGAGCGCACTGGCCGAAGAACCGACGGAATTGACCGCACGAATGCTGACGCTGTACGTGGTCCCGGAGGTCAGGCCGGTCAGGCTCTGCGAGGTTCCGGTCACGCGCACCGGTGATCCGCTATTGACGCTCACGTCGTAACCAAGGAGCGGTGACCCGCCGTCATTTGCCGGCGGGGTCCAGTAGAGGGTCATCTCGCTTGTTGTCACGCCACTGAAGACGAGCGCCGTGGGTGCTCCCGGCACTGTGGCCGGGGCCGCGATGAACTGGATCGCGACCTGGCCGTCGCCGCCTGCACCAGTCGTCGCCACTCCGCCAGCGTTGCTCGCCGAGCCGTACACGGTGCCGACCGGACCGTAGCTGCCGCCGGCTCCGCCGCCGCCCGCGAGGGTGCAGCCGCCGCCGGGGCCATTCCAGTTGCCGGGGCCGCCACCGCCGTAACCGCCGCCTCCGCCGCCGCCACCACTCGAGGCACCGCCGGCACCGTAGATGCCGCCACCGCCGTGTCCGGTGTAACCCGAGGATGCAGAAGTGGGATTGCCCGTGCCGCTGGTCGTGCCTGCTGATCCGCTGCCAGCCGCATTGCCTCCGCCGCCGCCCACGGCGCAGCTACCTCCACCATTGCCGCCGCTTCCGCCGATCGTGCCTGCGGCCGAGCCGCCGTAGTAGTTGCCGCCACCTCCGCCGCCACCGGCGACGAGTGCGGCCGTGCCGCCGATCAGCAGCGCACTCGACCCGCCGCCGCCTCCGCCATAGCCGCCGCCGAAGCCCTCGCCGTAGAACGCTCCGCCATTGCCACCCGCGCCGTATCCCGAACCTCCGACATTCTCGGGGCCGCCGAGACCGGTGCCGCCGCCGGCGCCGGGATAGATGGTGAGCACCGTGCCGGGGCTCACCGTGAAGGTGGCATTCAGCCGTGCGCCACTGCCGCCATTCCCGAGTGACGCGTTCTTGCCGCCGCCACCGCCATCGGCGGTCACGTTGATCGAGCTCACACCGGCCGGCACGGTCACGGTGACCGAGCCGGAGCCATTCGGTAGGCAGGTGTAGGTGAGGCCCGCTGCGACGTATCCCGTGCAGGTGGGGGTGGCGAGCGCAGCAGGGGCTGCGATCACGCTGAGTCCAGAAGCCGTGAGAGCGGTACTCAGGACCACGGCCCAGTGCCGACGAATTGCACGCATTGATCTCCCCTGTCTGCGGCGCTCGCGGGCGGGGCGAGTGCTCGCCTGGGCAGTCTCGGGTTGCCGACGAGCTTGTGGCGAGCGAGGGGTGGGCATTGCCTCAGGCTCAGAGGGGGCCGGACACGGCGACCTGGGGAAATACACAGGTCGACCTCTGCTCTCACCTGAGGTCGGGCATGCTCAGGGCGTGGTCAGTACGCGGGTTCTCGTCGTCGATGATCACTCATTTGCGCTCGGAACCTTGACCGCAGCCCTTGCTGGGCGAGGCATTGACGTGCGCAGCGCAGCCACCGCCCGCGAGGCGCTGGCCTTGGCGATTGAGTCACGGCCGAGCGTCGCTCTCCTAGATCTTGACCTCGGCGCCGGGCCGACGGGCATCGACCTCGCTCACGCCCTTCGTCGCGCCTTGCCCGCCATCGGGCTTTGCATTCTCACCAGCTTTCGCGACCCGCGCTTGGCCGGCACGGGCATGCCGGTGCTTCCGATTGGTGCCATCTATCTCTGCAAAGCCGACTTCACCACTATCGACAATCTCATCGCCACGATCACGACCCTTGAGCACGCGCCGCTAACGCGGCGTAACGCCTTGCACGGAGCAAAGGGCCCGACCGTCGCACTGACCGACATGCAGATGGAGGTTCTCCTCCTCGTCGGAGAGGGCGCCACGACCTCCGAGATCGCTGAACGACGGGGAGTGAGCAAGGGTGCTGTCGAACAGACCATTGCCCGCATCTGTGAGCGACTCGACATTCCGAAGAACGCACCGGGAAATCAGCGAGTTCAACTCGTCCAGGCGCTCCACCGACTGCGCGGCCAGGCGAGCGAATCATGAGAAATCGACAGTGGGCGGCAACGTGGCTCTCCCCGCTGGCGCTGTCGAACACCGCGCTGGCGCTGGCCACGATCATCGGGGGTTTCGGTTCGCTCTTTCTCGTGCCCGGACCCGAAGGGGATGGCCATGTTTCCTGGCAGTGGGCCCTGGTCGTGCTGCTTTCTCAGGCCATCTTCGCGCTGATCCTCGTCATCGTTCGACGTTCACTGCATCAACCGGGACCAGTGGCGGTGTTCCTCGCGCTCACTGTCGGTGGCGCGATCCGGGGAATCGTCATCGAGGTGGGTTCCGAGTCGCTTGATGCGGGAAATTTCGTTGCGACGGAGATCGTGGCCCGGGCATTGAACTCTGCTGTCATCAGCGTCATCGGCGTGGCGCTGATTGGGGCAACTCTCACCTGGCGTGCGGACTTTCGCGCGCAGTATCGACTCCTGCGGGATCGCGCCATCCTGCTGGGAACGGCGGCGCACGAAGGTGACGCTGTCGAACCTTCGGTGCTCGAGGCATGGACGACGATCAAACACGATCTCGATATGACATTGAAGGAAGCCGGCAGTCACCTGCAGACTGGCGCCTCTCCACAGGACCTTGAGGCTGCCGCAGAGTTGTTGACGAACGCCATTGATCTCGATCTGCGACCGGTGGCGCGTGCGATGTGGCTCGAGACCGTGCCGGAAGAGGATCCGATTCGGCCAAGCCGGCTTCTGGTCGACACGGTCTCTCGCTGGCGACTACCGCTGACGGCGATCCTTGGCTTCTATCTCGTTGTGGTTGGTCTGGGCTCGCTTATCCGCTCCGGCTTTATCGACGGTGGCGCGTATACCCTCCGCTACCTGATCGTCACCGGAGTCACTCTCTGGGCCTCAACTTCGATGGCTCGTGCCTTTCCCAGACGCGCGCCCCTCATCGCCATCGTGACTCTCCTCCTGCTTCCTCCGGTGATTCTTCTTTGTGACCACTGGATCGGCTCTGAGCTGCTCGGACTTCCTGCAGATCCGTCAGGTCAGATAGTTGTGGCTCTGCAGACGCCGATCACGACCGTCTTCATCGCCATGGCCATCGAGGCCGTGCGCGAACGCAGCGCCGTACTCGCCGCACTTCAGGCGCGAATCGACTCCGAAGTCGCCCTTTTGCAGCAGCAGGAGGGTCGCTCGCGCCGCGATGCTCAGCGGCTCAGCCTCTTCGTGCATCACTCGGTGCAGTCCGAGCTCTCGGCAATCGCCATGAAGGCGTCGGAGGCCGCATCGACATCAGACCTCGCCACGATGGATGAAGCGAGGCACGAGGCACGTGAGCGGCTCGAGCAGCTCGAGTCCTTGGATGCCTACTCGCCTCCGTGGGTGCAGGCGGTGCAGGGTCGTGAGCGAATTGAGATGGTCGTCCATGCCTGGATGGGACTACTAGAGATTGAAGTTGAGCTTCCGGAGGAATCTGCCTGCCGAACCGATCAATGGCAGTTGGCGACTCGAGTCGTCGAGGAGGCACTGGCAAATTCCGCCCGGCACAGTGGCGCCACGCGTGTCGAGATCTCCGGCCGATGCGAAGCCGAGGTTCTGGTAATTCGAGTCCTGGATGACGGAACCCACTCGCCGATTCAGTCGAGTCCGGGATTGGGCAGTTGGTGGCTTGATCGGGTGGCGCCAGGGGAGTGGTCACTCGAGCGTGTAGCCGAAGGGGCGCAGCTCACTGTGCGAATCAGGTAGGAATCGGGTGCGGCTGGACTAGTTGACCGAGCCATTTCCGAGGCTGAGATCGATGGCCGGAAGCGCGTTGAACAGTGAGATAAGTGCGTTCTCACGATGTTGGAGGCGGCAGGCCAGGCGCAGTCGGGCGGCGGTGTCGGGCAGTGCTGGTACGCCAGCTGGGCCCGGGGGCGACCGCATGAATGCGGAACCGACGTGAGCCGACGGTGACGAAGTCGTGCGTGCCAGCGTTTGGCCTCTGTCTCGCGCTCGGGGCTGCCGCGCGCGGTCATGAACGTTGCCGATGTCACCGAGCGCATTCGCCGGATCTTGCTCGATGTACTTGATGAGGGCACCTTGACCGTGATCCGCTGGTCGCAGACGCTCGATGCGGAGTTGGCGAGCCGTGTCAGGCTTGCGGCACGGGGGCCTCTCCAGTTGAGTGTCGGCATGACTGTACGTGCACGGACAACTCGTCTACTGGTCGCAGCAACAGTCGTCGCTTTGGTGCTGCCCACGGCAAGCGCCAAGGCAACTGCGACCGCTGATCCGGACTACTCGGCGTATGTCCTCAACTTCCAGAACGTGGCCTCCTACCAGTCAATGGGGCAGTCCTTCGTTGCTGCGGCTGACTGGTTCGCTGCAGCGCGTCGGCGCAATCACGCTGACGACACGTTCTCGATCTAGGAGATGTGCTGCATCCGACTCTGCCGTGAGCGTGGTGCTTCACGACTTTCTCTGGTACGATATCCTGTACCACTGAGGGAGGCGTCATGGCAATCACGGCAAGCGAAGCTCGGGCACAGCTCTTTCCGCTAATCGAGCAGGTCAATGCGGATCAGGAGCCCGTCGAGATCGTCTCCAAGAAGGGCACGGCCTTCCTCGTCTCGGAGGATCAGTACCGCTCGATGACCGAGACTGCTTACCTGATGCGCTCGCCGGCCAACGCCGAGCGTCTTCTCGCCGGTGTGGCCCAGGTCTCGGCCGGAAAGACCACCGAGCGGGCACTGATCGCCGAATGAGAATCGCCTTCACCGATGACGGATGGGCTGACTACTGCTCGTGGAGTGACGATCGCAAGATGCTGGCACGCATCAATCGACTCATAGATGAGTCATTGCGTGATCCGGCCGTCGGGATCGGGAAGCCGGAACCGCTGGGACAAAACCTCTCAGGCTATTGGTCGCGTCGGATTACCGACGAGCATCGACTCGTCTATACCGTCGATGACGATGCGCTGATCATCATCCAGGCGCGATACCACTACTGAGCGAGTGGCCTCACTAGTTGACTGAGCCGTTTCCGACGCTCAGGTCGATAGCCGGCAGTGCGTTGAACAGTGAGATGAGTGCGTTCTCGCGATGCAAGAGTCGGCAGGCCAGGCGTAGGCGCGATGCGGTGTCGGCAACGGCGAGCAGTTGCTGGCGCTCGTCCATGCCGAGCACCATGGCGGCGGTGATGAGGTAGCTGATCACCGTGGCGTCCTCGGGCAGCTGCTCATCGCCGAGGTCGATGTCGATGTCATCGGCATCGCTCATCTCGAACTCCTCGTCGAACTGGCCGCTGAGCAGGCCTCGGTAGACGCGGAAGTTGCGCAGGGCCTCACCGACGAGCGGGGCGCAGTTGCCCGAGTCGATCTCGTCGAGGTACTCGACCTCGGCCATGAGCAGGGGAGCACTGTTATCCCAGGTCGGGCCTGGGGCGACGGCATGCACTCGGAATCTGCGAGAGCCAACCGTGACGATGTCGTAACTGCCATCGATATTGGTCTCCGTCTCGCGCAAGATCACGCTGGTGCCGACGGGATAGAGGGCATCAATGCCCTCAAAGACCGGATTACGGCCCTCGCGCACGGCGATGATGCCGAATTCACGTGTTTCCGGGTCTGCTCGCACCAGGAGATCGGCCACGAGGCGGCGATAGCGGGTTTCGAAGATATGAAGGGGCAAGATCAAGCCCGGCACGACGGTGGCATTGAGGGGAAAGAGGGGCAGCGACTCGGTCGAAGGCTCTTTCACCGGTTCAGCGTAAACTGCTTCTCGTGATCAGGCGCATCGACCTTCGTGGCTCCTCGGCAGATCCGCGCTCAGTCCTGCCGCGCGCGGTCATGGACGTCGCCGATGCCACCGAGCACATTCGCCCGATCCTGCTCGACGTGCGCGATGAGGGCGCCTCGGCCGTGATCCGCTGGTCGGAAAAGCTCGATGGCGTGGCCCCCGCCTCGATTCGGGTTCCTGTCTCGAAGATGGCCGAGTGCGAAGCGGCCCTCGACCCTGAAGTTCGTGCCGGGCTGCTTGAGTCAATTAAGCGAGCTCGTGCCGTGCACCGCGATCAGCGCCGCTCCGATCACACCACCACAGTCGTGCCCGGTGGCACTGTCACTGAGCGCTGGCTGCCGGTCGAGCGCGTGGGCCTGTACGTGCCGGGTGGTCGTGCGGTGTACCCGAGCAGCGTCATCATGAACGTGATCCCCGCGCAGGAAGCCGGCGTCGAGTCACTCGTCGTGGTCTCGCCCCCGCAGAAGGATTTCGGCGGCTGGCCGCACCCGACCATCCTGGCGGCGTGCTCGCTCCTTGGTATCGACGAGGTCTACGCAGTAGGTGGCGCTCAGGCGATCGCGATGCTCGCCTATGGCATTGATCTGCCCGATGGCACGCGTTGCGCACCGGTCGAGCTTGTCACCGGCCCAGGCAATATCTACGTGACCGCTGCCAAGCGCGCCCTGCAGGGCATCATCGGCATCGACTCCGAGGCCGGGCCGACTGAGGTCATGGTGCTGGCTGACGACTCCGCGATCCCGTCACACGTCGCTGCCGATCTCATCAGCCAGGCCGAGCACGATGTTCTCGCGGCCGCCGTGCTCGTCACTGACTCGGTCGAACTCGCTGATGCCGTGCAGATCGAGGTCGATCGCCAGGTCGCTCTCACCAAGCACTCCGATCGCATTCGCGAGTCACTCGCCGGCACCCAGAGTGCGATCGTGCTCGTCGACAATCTTGATGCCGCGCTGCGCGTGGCCGATGCCTACGCAGCTGAGCACCTCGAGATTCACACGCGCAATGCGCGCGAGGTGGCCATGCGGGTGCGCAATGCCGGTGCGATCTTCGTGGGCACGTGGGCACCGGTGTCCCTCGGCGATTACGCCGCGGGCTCCAATCACGTTCTTCCGACCGCGGGTTCAGCGCGTCACTCGTCGGGCCTTTCCGTGCAGTCATTCCTGCGAGGCATCCACCTCATTGAGTACGACGAGCAGGCGCTTGCTGACGTCGCCCCGCACGTGATCGCTCTCTCGGGCGCCGAGGATCTCCCCGGTCACGGCGATGCGATTGCGATCCGAGTCGGCGGCAAGTAGTCATGACCGACTTCACCCTGCCGATCCGCGATGACCTGGTCGGCGTGCAGAGCTACGGCGCACCGCAGCTCGATGTTGCTGCGCCGATGAACGTGAACGAGAACCCGTTCGGGCCTTCGCCTGCGCTCGCTGCGGCGATGGCTGCTGCCGTCGAGAGGGTTGCAGCAACCCTCAATCGCTACCCCGATCGCGATGCCGATGAATTGCGCGCTGCGCTTGCCGCCTACGTCACCCGCGAGACCGGTGTTGCGGTCACCGCTGCGCAGACCTGGGCGGCTAATGGCTCCAACGAGGTCATGCACCACATTTTCTTGGCCTTCGGCGGCCCGGGTCGTCTCGCGATCACCTTCGATCCGACGTACTCGATGTATCCGGAGTATGCGCGCGACACGTTCACTGAGTACCGCACGTTCGCTCGTCGCGATGACTTCACCGTCGACGTTGATGCGGCGATCGCGAGCATTTCGGAGCTGCGCCCGAGCCTGGTGCTGCTGACCTCGCCGAACAACCCGACCGGCACCTTCCTCGACTTCGCTGATGCCGAGCGCATTGCTGGTGCCTGCCTTGCTGCGGGCTCAATGTTGGTAGTCGACGAGGCGTACGCGGAGTTCCGTCGCGCGGGCACGCGTACCGCCTTCGAGCTGCTTGCTGAGTACCCGAATGTGATCGTCTCGCGCACGATGAGCAAGGCCTTCGCCCTCGCGGGCGCTCGCCTGGGCTACGCGGTTTCCGCTGACACTCGCGTGATTGATGTGCTGCAGGTCGTGCGCCTGCCGTATCACCTGTCGGCCGTAACCCAGGCGGTTGCTCTGACTGCCCTCGAATTCGCTGGCGAACTTCAGGCCCAGGTCGACCTGCTGCGCTCTGAGCGCGATGCGCTGGCCGAGTGGCTCACCGACCAGGGCTACGTCGTGGCACCGAGTGATGCCAACTTCATCCTCTTCGGCATGTTCGACGATCGTGCTGCAGTGTGGCAGCGCCTGCTCGACCAGGGCGTGCTCATCCGCCAGACCGGCCCCGCGGGCTGGCTGCGCGTGAGCGTAGGCATCCCTGAGGAGAACGCTATGTTTAGGCAGGCCCTGCTCACTGCGCGAGAAGGATGATGATGAGCCGCACCGCAACGATCGACCGCAAGACCAAGGAGAGCGAGGTCTTCGTCGAGCTCGATCTCGATGGCACCGGAGCGAACACCATCGATACCGGCGTTCCGTTCTTCGATCACATGCTCGCGCAGCTCTCCAAGCACAGCGGCATCGATCTTGTCGTCCGCACCAAGGGCGATCTGCATATCGATGCTCACCACACGGTCGAGGACACCTCACTCGCTGTCGGCCAGGCGATCAACCAGGCCCTCGGCGATCGCGCCGGCCTGCGCCGCTTCGGCGATGCGCTCGTGCCGCTCGATGAGTGCCTGGTGCAGTCGGCTGTCGATCTCTCCGGTCGCCCGTACCTCGTGCACGAGGAGCCCGAGATTGTCGAGCTCATCGGCACCTACGACACCACGCTGACCAAGCACATCTGGGAGTCGATCGTGGCCACGAGCCAGATCACCCTGCACGTGCGGGTGCTGTCGGGTCGCAATGCCCATCACATCGTCGAGGCCCAGTTCAAGTCAGTGGCGCGCTCACTGCGCACCGCTATCGAGCGTGACCCCCGTGTTGTCGGCGTGCCGTCGACCAAGGGCACGCTCACGCCGCAGGGCTAGTCGTGGCACCTTCTGTCGTCGTCCTCGATTACGGGTCCGGCAATCTTCGCTCGGTTCACCGTGCCCTCGAGCAGGTCGGCGCTGACGTCGTCGTCACTTCTGACTACGACGCTGCCATGGAATGCGACGGCTTGATGGTTCCCGGCGTCGGAGCCTTCGACGCCTGCATGGCCGGCATTCGCAAGGTTCGCGGCGACATGATCATCGACCGCAGGCTTACCGGCGGGCGCCCGGTGATGGGCATCTGCGTCGGCCTGCAGGTCATGTTCGACACCGGTGTCGAGCACGGCATCACGACTGAAGGTCTAGGGGAGTGGCCCGGCGTGGTTGAGCAGCTGCAAGCACCAATTCTTCCGCATATGGGCTGGAACACCGTCGAGGTTCCTGAGGGCTCAACCTTGTTCGCCGGTGTTGAGGATGAGCGCTTCTACTTCGTACACTCCTACGGCGTGCGCACCTGGGACTTCCATCAGGGTCAGCCGAAGATCGCGGCGCCGCTCGTCACATGGTCCGAACACGGTGAGCCCTTCATCGCGGCCGTCGAGAATGGCCCGCTGGTCGCCACTCAGTTCCATCCCGAGAAGTCGGGCGATGCAGGGCTGCACTTGCTGCGCACCTGGGTGAACTCGCTCAAGTAGGCCACGCTGGGTGAGGCTCGGGGTACACGTGTACCCAAAATTCGGTACACGTGTAGTGCTTCAGAGCGGGGATTGTCGATTCTCCTTAGCGTCGATGTATGACACCTATTCACCATGACTCAGCGTCCACAGTCCCCGCGGCTCCAGTGCTTGGTTCCGGTACCTCAGGCCACGTCCGTCGGGTCGGCTCGTGCGTTGGGGCGTCGGCACTCCTGATCGCCGGAACGGTTCTGGGCGCGCAAAGCGCTCATGCCGCCCCCGCAACTCCCGCGGCGCTCACCATGACAAGCGCTTGCCAGTCCTGGACTGAGAACAGCACGAGTAGCGTGATTGTCACGGGCGCGGTCGGAGACACGTTCACTGCGGTTCAAGGGAACAACTGCGGGTCCGCCTATGGGATTTACAGCGCGACAGGCAAAGTGACTGCCGATTCCGCAATCGTGGGTTATCCCGCTCCCACGACCTTCACCATCGTGGGACCTGGCAGATTCACCATCGCTGGGTTTGGAAGTCTGGCGGTCACCATAGTTATCGGGGCTTCCAGCGGTGGTGTCTCATCGGGCGCTGCATTGACTCCAGATGATGTGTTCCAGAGCATTGCTCTGACCGGTAGTTCCTCGTGCGCATTCGTTACTCGCCCTGCTCTCGACTGGAGCGGCGTTGCCTCGGGCAACTGGACCCAGTCGTGGGCGATGTGGCCGAACGGTGGCACCGGAGGGCCGGTATGCAATCGAGTGCTGTGGTACGACTCGAACACCTCGCGCTGGAGCAGTGCCCTGCGCTAGCCGTGGCTTCTGGCGTGAACCAGGGGGATTCGCCTTCGCGGCGACGTCATAGGGTTGTTCTCGTGACTAAGCCCTCCATGCTCGAGCTCCTGCCCGCTGTCGACGTCGCTGATGGCAAGGCCGTGCGCCTTGTGCAGGGCAAGGCGGGCAGTGAGAAGTCCTACGGTTCGCCGATTGATGCCGCGCGCGCGTGGGTCGAGCAGGGTGCAACCTGGATTCACCTCGTCGATCTCGATGCGGCTTTCGGTCGGGGCAGCAATGCCGGGTTGTTGAAGCAGGTCGTGAGTGATGTCCGTAATCACGTGCGCGTCGAGCTCTCGGGCGGAATTCGTGATGACGAATCGTTGAAGGCTGCTCTGGCCACCGGCTGCACCCGCGTGAACCTGGGCACTGCTGCTCTCGAGGATCCGGAATGGACCGAGAAGGTCATTCGCGAGCACGGCGAGCAGATTGCTGTCGGTCTTGATGTCCGCGGCACGACTCTTTCGGCTCGAGGCTGGACTCAAGATGGTGGCGACCTCTGGGAGACTCTCGAGCGTCTCGATGCTGCGGGCTGCGCACGCTATGTCGTGACCGACGTCAACAAGGACGGCACGATGCACGGTCCGAACCTGCACCTGCTGCGCGATGTCTGCGCTCGTACCTCGAAGCCGGTTATCGCTTCTGGCGGTATCTCGAAGCTCGAAGATCTCCACAAGCTCGCCGAGATGGTGCCGCAGGGCATCGAGGGCGCAATCGTTGGTCGTGCGCTGTATGACGGAGCCTTCACGCTGGTCGAGGCAATCGCTGCTGTCGAGCCGCGGTACGACCCGTACCAGTGGGGCCCTCCGCAGCCGTGAGCCTCGCTGTCCGAGTCATCCCGTGCCTTGATGTCGACGCAGGTCGAGTTGTCAAGGGCGTCAATTTCACTGAACTGCGTGATGCCGGCGATCCGGTCGAACTCGCGACCGCATACGGCTTGGCGGGCGCTGATGAACTCGTATTCCTCGACATCACTGCGTCAAGCTCGGATCGCTCGACGACCTATGACGTCGTCTCGCGCACGGCCGAGACTGTCTTCATCCCGCTGACTGTTGGCGGGGGAGTGCGCGAAGTCGAGGACTTCAATCGACTGCTGCGCGCAGGCGCTGACAAGGTCAGCGTGAACACGGCGGCCATCGCGAATCCGTTGCTGCTGCGTGAAGCCGCTGATCGCTTCGGCTCGCAATGCGTTGTGCTCTCGGTCGATGCTCGTCGATGCCCGCCTGGTGTTGTTACTGAGAGTGGCTTTGAGGTCACGACCCATGGTGGCCGTAAGAGCACCGGCATTGATGCCGTGCAGTGGGCCATCGATGGCACGGCGCACGGCGCCGGCGAGATCCTGCTCAACTCGATGGATGCCGACGGCACGAAGGCCGGCTACGACATCGAGCTGATCGAGATGGTGCGCCGCGAGATCTCGGTGCCGCTGATTGCCAGCGGTGGTGCGGGCAAGCTCGACGACTTCGCGCCGGCCGTGCGGGCCGGCGCTGATGCCGTACTCGCCGCCAGCATCTTCCACTTCGGCACGCTCTCGATCGCCGAGGTCAAGGGCGAACTGGCCGCCTCGGGTATCCCCGTCCGCTGAGCTCGCGAGGCGAGGGCGGCGTCACTTCCGTCAGACGGCAGAATGTCCCTATGTCCCAAGACTTCATCGCCCGGGTGAACTTCAATGAGCAAGGCCTCGTGCCTGCCATCGCCCAGCAGTGGGATACCCATGAGGTGCTGATGATGGCGTGGATGGATGCGTCAGCCCTTGAGCGCACCTTGGCCACCGGCGAGGCCACCTATTACTCCCGCAGTCGCGGTGAGCAATGGGTCAAGGGCCTGACCTCGGGCAACCGCCAGTTCGTGCGCGAGGTGCGCATCGACTGCGATGGCGACACCCTTCTTCTTCTCGTTGATCAGACGGGCGGCGCCTGCCACACCGGTGATCGCACTTGCTTCGATGCGATCTCGCTGACGATTGCTGGCCAGTGACCGTTCCCATGGGAGTCGTGACTCCCTCGCTTCCTGAGTTTCGATCTCTCGCGACGTCACGACGGGTCATTCCGGTCGTGCGCCGGCTGCTGGCTGATGGCCAGAGCGCAATCGGGTTGTTTCGCACCCTCTGCGGTGAGCGGGCAGGAACCTTCCTGCTCGAGTCAGCCGAGCAGGGTCGTTCGTGGTCGCGCTACTCGTTCATCGGCGTGCGCTGCGCCGCGATGCTGACCGAGCGCGATGGTCGAGCAGTCTGGCTTGGCCGTGCGCCGCATGGCGTGCCCGAGGGCGATGTGCCCGTTGAGGTGCTGCGCGATGCAATCGAGCTTCTGCATACCCAGCCGATCGACGGGTTGCCCCCGCTGACCGGCGGCATGGTCGGGTACCTGTCGTATGACACCGTGCGCAGCTGGGAGCGCATCCCTGATGCGAACCCCGATGAACTGGGCACCCCCGACATGTCGTTCCTTCTAGCGACAGATCTCGCCGTGGTCGATCACGCTGATGGCTCGATCATGCTGATTGCCAATGCGATCAACTACGACAACTCCGATGCGAATGTCGATGCGGCGTGGGCAGATGCTGTTTCGCGACTCGATGCAATGGAGTCGGCACTCGGTGCTCCGGCTCCGGCGACAGTCGTCTCCTTCGATTCGACTGCCTCACCGGTAGTCACTGCATCGACCGTGCCTGCCGATTACCTCTCGGCTGTCGACACGGCGAAGGAGTACATCCGCGCTGGTGATGCCTTCCAGATTGTGTTGTCGCAGCGCTTCAGTACGCCGTGCCCGGCCTCGGCACTCGATGTCTATCGAATCCTGCGCACCACGAATCCGAGCCCGTACATGTACTTGCTGCGGTTGCCTGTCGATGATCGCGTGGCAGCTGATGAGGCAGCTGGTCGACTCTCTGACGACGTCGCCTTCGAGATCGTGGGCTCGTCGCCCGAGGCTCTCGTTACCGTGCGGGAAGCGCATGTGGTCGTGCATCCGATTGCCGGTACTCGTCCGCGGGGCGCATCGGTTGAAGACGACGCGGCGCTTGCCGAAGACATGCTCGCTGACGAGAAGGAGCGCGCCGAGCACCTGATGCTCGTAGACCTTGCGCGCAATGACATCGGTCGTGTCTGCGCACCGGGCACCGTGAACGTCGTCGAATTCATGCAGGTCGAGCGCTACTCGCACGTCATGCATCTGGTCTCGACAGTCACCGGAACGCTCAAGCCATCGTCTTCTGCCTATGACGCACTGGCGGCGACCTTCCCCGCCGGCACACTCTCCGGCGCTCCGAAGCCACGCGCGATGGAGATCATTGACGAGCTCGAGCCGCTGCGCCGCAATCTCTACGGCGGCTGTGTCGGCTACTTCGACTTCGCCGGCAATGTCGACATGGCCATCGCGATTCGTACCGCAGTACTCAAGGGCGGAGTGGCCTACGTGCAGGCGGGTGCGGGCATCGTCCTCGACTCCGTGCCCGAGAACGAAGCCGCCGAGTGCGCGAATAAGGCGGCAGCGGTCCTTCGCGCCGTAGCGATCGCCGCGACCATGCATCCGAGTCGGAGTGATGATGCCGCGCACGTATAGGAACGCACTTGTCGCACTCGTGATCGGTGCGGTTCTCTTACTGCTCGGTTACTCCATGCCCTGGGCCTTGGTCGCGATCCCGATGGTGTCCGGTGGGCCTGCCTCCACGCAGGTCGAGTTGAGTGGTCACGACATCGCCTCACTGGCGTCGGTGGCCGGTTGGCTTGCAGCAGCAGGGCTCGCGGGAATCATCGCTACCCGAACTTTGGGTCGCGTGATCATCGGCGCAATCGTCGCGATCGCCGGGGCTGGCTCGCTGGTGGCCTCAGTGTGGTTCGCGGTGGGCTCGGCCGAGTTGGTCAAGGCCGCGGCTGAGTCGCATGCAGGGGAGACCCTCGCCGAACTCGGCGACTACTCGATCACCTGGTGGTGGATCCCGACCTTGATCGGCTCGCTGCTCGTGCTTGCTGCCGGCCTGCTCACCTGCGCCCGTGGTCGCACCTGGCCGGGGCTGGGTCGCAAGTACGAACGCACCACAACCCGCCAGCTCACCGACTGGCAAGCCCTGGATCAGGGGCAGGATCCGACCCTCGAGGCCTGACCTGCGCGAGCCTGCTGAGCGGGTGTGATGCATGCCTCGCACCTCGCGACGCGAGTTCGACGTAGGGCATCTGCTTAGATTGCGCCATGGCCAACGAGCATCACGACGATCACGGATCCACCCCCGCTGCCTGGACGACTGTCATCTTGGTGACGATCGCCTTCATCGTCGGCACCCTCGCAGTCGTGCTCGGCAACTGGGTGATGTTCTGGGTTGGCGCCGGAATCTTGGTGCTGGGCGCAGTGGTCGGCAAGATCATGGCCATGGCTGGTCTGGGCAAGAAGAAGACCCCCGCGCACGCCTAGTTCGGTTCGACCGCGCACGATGTTGCGCATCCCGTGAATCCTTACGCGCACCGAACACTTTCTTGACCCCTGCCCGACCCTGTTGCGTGCGCTGACTCGCGCATTCATGACAAAGTGGGCATGTGGAAACCGTTAAGGGCCTCGTGCTCGTCGTCGAAGACGAGCGGGCGATCTCCGATCTGCTGCGCATGTATCTCTCGCGCGAGGGCTTCGGCGTGCATGTCGAGTCTGACGGTGTTGGCGGCCTCGCGGCCGCACGCAACCTCCACCCTGTCGCGATCATCCTCGACGTAGGCCTGCCGGGCATCGACGGCACCGAGGTCTGCCGTCAGCTACGCGCCGACAACGACTGGGTGCCCGTGCTGTTCTGCACCGCTCGCGATGACGAAGTCGATCGCGTGCTCGGACTCGAGCTGGGCGCCGATGACTACGTCACCAAGCCGTTCAGCCCGCGCGAGGTTGTCGCACGGGTGAAGTCGGTTGTGCGCAGATCGCATCGGGCACAGATGGGTGAAGGTCCGCTGGTTCTAGGAGACATCTCCCTCGACCAGGTAACTCGACGTGCAACGGTCGCAGGCGAGCCACTCGATCTCACGGCAACCGAATTCGATCTGCTCGCACACCTGATGAGTAATCCCGGTCGGGTTTACAGCCGCGAACAGTTACTCGCCGAGGTCTGGGGTTACGCAGCAGTCGTAGGCACGCGCACCGTTGACGTGCATGTGGCCCAGGTACGCGCAAAGCTCGGTGATCACAGCCTTATCCGCACAGTTCGCGGTGTCGGCTACTCCGCGGAACTGTGACATGAGTTCGTCCGCAACCTCGTCCGGCAGTGGCGGGCGCCAGAGCATCGTCACCCGCACAGTGCTCATGACCAGCGCGATTGCCGCACTCGCCATCGTGATTGCCGGACTCATCTCATACCCGCTCGTGCGCTCGACTGCGCTTACTCAGGCACATGGCTCACTGGCACGTCTTGCAGACCTCACCGTCTCGGCACTTAATCAGGATTCATTCGTGCCCGGCCACAATGAGCCGCTTCCTCGACCGCTTGCCGAAACCCTTCAGGCAGAAGACGTCACCGGCTACATCATCATGATGTCGGGTGCTGAAGTTCCGGGAATGACTCCCAAGCAGGTTGAACGCGTGCTCGCTGGGGTGCCAGTGACGACTGAAGGCCGAGCCAATGGCGTCGAGGTTCTCGTCGAAGCCCGCCCGATCGGCATGAACATGGCAGTTGTACTCGAGCAGCCGGTGTCAGTGGTCGGTGTTACCGCAATCGATGTCATCCGTCGCGTTGTTATTGCCTTGATTCTCGGACTGCTGATCGCGATACCGATTGGCTACATCGCCGCTCGTCGACTGACACGGCCTTTGCGTGCGGCCCGTGATGCCGCGAACGAGATGGCACAAGGTGCACGTGATGTGCGGCTGGAGCCCGAAGGCCCGCAAGAGATTGCTGACATCGCAGTCTCTCTCAATCGCCTCAGCCAGGCGCTGTCAGTGTCCGAGGGACGTCAGCGCGACTTCCTGCTTTCGGTCTCACACGAACTGCGCACGCCGCTCACTGCGGTGAAGGGCTATGCCGAGGCGATGGCCGATGGCGTGGTTCCGGCCGAAGATGTGGAGCGCACTGCGCAGACAGTGGTCAGCGAGGCTGAG
Organism: Actinomycetota bacterium; assembly: GCA_947449035.1. Classification (GTDB taxonomy): domain Bacteria; phylum Actinomycetota; class Actinomycetes; order S36-B12; family S36-B12; genus CAIKZY01. The sequence goes on along the minus strand of CANFQC010000029.1, from coordinate 4,403 downwards.
CGACTTGATCGACTTGTCACCGACCTGCTCGACCTCGCTCGACTGGGCGCGGTCGACTTCCGGGTGAATCCCGTCGAGACCGACCTTGATGAGCTCGTGGCCGATGCGGCATTGGTGTGGTCCGATCGGGCCGCGAAGCATGATGTCGAACTTCGCGTCGAGCGACCAGAGTCGGCGTTGGTCATCACCACCGACCCGATGCGCGCCCGGCAGATCCTCGACAACCTTGCCGAGAACGCCCTGCGCGTATCGCCGGCCGGTTCCGTGATCGTGCTATCGACGCGAGCTGATGACACCGGAGCGATTCTCGAAGTGCGCGACAGCGGCCCGGGTCTGACCGATGACGATGTCAGCGTGGCCTTCGAGCCCGGAGTGCTGCACGAGAGATACCGCGGTGTTCGCCCTGTCGGCACCGGCCTTGGTCTCGCACTGGTTGGCAAGCTCGCCGGCGGTCTCGGTGGCTCCGCCGAAGCGGGCGCTGCCCCCGAGGGAGGCGCCCGATTCACGGTGCACCTGCCAGCGGCGACGTAGTCTGGCCCGATGAGCACCGAGGTAGCCGAGCGCGAGACGGCCATGGCCGAGCGGGTAGATACCCGTTCGCGTGGCCGCCGACTGGTGGCGCCACTGCTCACTGCTGGCGTGACGGTCGGCGCCCTGGGCTATCTCTTCGCCGTCAATCCGAATGAGCCTGGCCATTACCCACTGTGCCCGACGAAGGCGCTGTTCGGCATCGACTGCCCGGGATGCGGATGCACGCGGGCGATGTACTCGCTGATTCACGGCGACGTGGCCGGAGCCGCGAATCACAACCTCTTGCTGCTGCTGTTCGTGCCCTTCGCCCTGGTGCTCTGGGTGCGCTGGGTGATGCGTGCCTGGCGTGGGGTTACCCCCGCTGTGAGCATGCGCACATTCCGGATGCGCAATCGCGCCATGATCATCGTGCTCGTGGCGATCCTCGCCTTCGGAGTCATCCGAAACTTCGTGCCGTATCTCGGTTCGGGCGCCTAACCACCTCGAGCACCGCCGACGGGCGCACTCCCTCACGACAGATACCCTTGGCCTATGACCGTTCTCGACGACATCTGCGCCGGTGTGCGCCTTGATGTTGCCTCTCGCGAAGCTCAATTGAGCCTCGATGAGGTCATGTCCCGTGCAGCGTCGGTCGCGCCCGCACGCGATGTCGCAGCGATCTTGCGTCAGCCGGGCATGAGCGTGATCGCTGAGGTCAAGCGCACCAGCCCGAGCAAGGGCGATCTCGCTCCCATCGCCGACCCGGCAGCTCTTGCGGCCGATTACGAGGCCGGGGGAGCATCGGTGATCAGCGTGCTCACCGAGGAGCGTCGCTTCAACGGCAGCCTTGCCGACCTCGATGCCGTGCGTCCCCGTGTGGGCATCGCGGTACTTCGCAAGGACTTCATGGTCACCGAGTACCAGATCTTCGAGGCCAAGGCTCATGGCGCCGACCTCATCCTCCTGATCGTCGCTGCCCTGACTCAAGACGAACTGGTGTCGATGCTCGCTCTCGCGCAGTCACTCGGCCTGAGCGTTCTTGTTGAGGTGCATGACGAGGAAGAAACTGAGCGCGCAGTTGCCGCCGGCGCCACGATCATCGGCGTCAATGCCCGTAACCTCAAGACCCTTGAGGTAGATCGCGGCACCTTCGAGCGCCTCGCACCGCTTATCCCTGATACCTGCGTGAAGGTCGCGGAGTCAGGCGTGCGCGATGGCGACGACGTGCGTTACTACGCATCACTGGGCGCCGACGCCGTTCTCGTCGGTGAGAGCCTGGTCAAGGACGGTAATCCGCGTGAAGCGGTCGCAGCACTTATCTCGGCAGGAGTCCCCGCATGACCGTGACAGATGCCCTCGGCCACTTCGGTCCGTACGGTGGCCGCTTCGTGCCCGAGGCACTGACCGCCGCACTCGATCAGCTCGATGCTGCCTTCCGCGCTGCCATCGTCGATGAGTCCTTCCGCGCCGAGCTTGCCGGCCTCGAGCATGACTACACCGGTCGTCCGAATCCGTTGACTCTTGCGCGCCGCTTCGGCGCTGAGTGCGGCGGAGCAACGGTGTATCTCAAGCGCGAGGATCTCAATCACACCGGCTCGCACAAGATCAACAACGTTCTCGGCCAGGCACTGCTGACCAAGCGCATGGGCAAGACCCGCGTCATCGCCGAGACAGGCGCCGGTCAGCACGGTGTTGCCACCGCGACAGCCGCTGCGCTGATGGGCCTTGAGTGCACTGTGTACATGGGCGAAGCCGACACCAAGCGCCAGGCACTGAATGTGGCACGCATGCGCCTACTCGGTGCCGAGGTCGTGCCGGTCACCATCGGTTCGCGCACTCTCAAGGACGCCATTAACGAAGCAATGCGCGACTGGGTCAGTTCAGTCGAGCACACGCACTACTGCCTGGGCACTGTCACCGGCCCGGCTCCGTTCCCGGAGATGGTGCGTTACTTCCACTCCGTGATCGGCCGCGAAGCACGCGAGCAGATCCTTGCTGCCGAAGATCGCCTTCCTGATGCTGTCGCAGCGTGCGTCGGCGGTGGCTCGAATGCAATGGGCCTGTTCAGCGGGTTCATCAACGACGAGTCAGTGCAGTTGCGCGGCTACGAGGCCGGCGGCCAGGGAGTCGAGACCGGCAAGCATGCTGCACGCTTCGCCCAGGGCTCACCCGGCGTGCTGCATGGCGCACGCACCTATGTCATGCAAGACGAGTGGGGCCAGACCATCGAGTCGCACTCGATCAGCGCTGGCCTCGATTACCCCGGTGTTGGTCCCGAGCATGCCTGGCTGCACGACATCGGTCGCGCGGTCTACGAAGCCGTTACTGATACCGAGGCGATGGATGCCTTCGCCGTGCTGTGCCGCACCGAGGGAATCATCCCCGCGATCGAGACTGCTCACGGCCTGGCCGGCGCAATGCGACTGGGTAAGCAGATGGGTCCGGGCGGCCTGATCATCGTCAATCTCTCCGGTCGCGGTGACAAGGATGTTGCTACCGCCGCTCGCTGGTTCGGCATGGATCTCGGTGCCGGTGTTGAAGTGTCGGAGGGACGATGACTCGTCACGCCTCACTCGCTGCTGCTTTCGCTCATGCGAAGTCCGAGAATCGCGCCGCACTGATCGGCTACCTGCCTGCAGGCTTCCCGACCGCCGCTGACAGCGTGCGCATCATCAACCAGATGGTCGCGAGTGGCTGCGACATCATTGAGGTCGGTCTTCCGTATTCCGATCCGCTGATGGACGGCCCTGCGATTCAAGAAGCCGTCGATATCGCGCTTCGTGCGGGTACCACGCCTGAGACAGTGCTCGAAGTTGTCGAGCAGGTCGCTGCTGCCGGTGCCACTGCTGTCGTCATGTCGTACTGGAATCCGATCGAGCGCTACGGCGTCGATCGCTTCGCCACACGTCTTGCTTCAGCAGGCGGGCTGGGTGTCATCACGCCTGATCTCACCCCCGAGGAAGCAGGCGACTGGATCGTTGCCACTGATGCACACGGCATCGAGCGCATCTTCCTGGTGGCGCCGTCATCGACCGATGCGCGCATTGCGAAGGTCATCGAATCGACCTCGGGCTTTGTGTATGCCGCATCGACCATGGGCGTCACCGGCGCACGCACGACTCTCGGCTCAGCTGCAGGCGAGCTCGTTGCGCGCACGCGTCCGGCCACTGATCTGCCGATCTGTGTCGGCGTTGGCGTCTCGACGGGGGAGCAGGCAGCAACTGTCGCCTCCTACGCCGACGGAGTCATTGTCGGATCCGCCTTCGTCAAGCGCGTACTCGATGCGGCCACGATCGACGATGCATGCATCGCAATCGACGCATTGACCCGCGAACTCGCCGAAGGGGTTCGGTCATGAGGAAGGTCTTCGGCAACCCGTGGATCGGCCTTGCCTTCCGTCTCGTGCTCGCTGCGGTGTTGACTTACGCCGGTGCTGTGAAGCTGTTCGAGCCGGGCGGTGCACGCGATGCGATCGTCGCTTATCGAATTTTCGGCGGCAATATCCCTGACATCCTCGGCTGGGCAATGCCGATTTCCGAGGTGATCCTCGGTCTGCTGCTGCTCATGGGCCTGTTCGTGCGGTGGGCCGCCTTCTTGACCGCCTGCCTGATGACGGCGTTCGTGCTCGGCATTGCCAGCGTCTGGATCCGCGGCTACAACATCGACTGCGGCTGCTTCGGCGGCGGCGGCGATATCACCGGCGAGGGCCGCAACTGGCGCTATACCTCCGAGATCCTGCGTGATCTGCTCTTCACAGGCATGGGCGTCTGGCTGGTCGCCTGGCCGCGCACGCGCTTTGGCCTGGACGTCACGTCCTCCGACATGCCTGCCACCGACGACGCGGCCTGACCACCCGTCGTTTACGGTGTTACTCAGAACACGACAACCGAGGG
>CANFQC010000028.1 GCA_947449035.1 Actinomycetota bacterium | reverse complement strand
GAACTCGGTGTGAGGCTGGGAATGACCGCCGCGGGTATCCGGCGCCCCTTGGCCGCCCTGGCCGAGGCGGATTTCGTCCTCGCGACAGAGCGCGCGCCCTTTGGCCCGGCTCCTGCACCCCGACGCGGACGACCCAGCTTGGTGTACAGCCTCACGCCATCCGGCAGAGCCGCCTTGTCCGATGATTCAGCGTCACTCGCCATCGAGGTTCTGAGGTTCCTCGATCGCACCTCCGGGCCTGACGCGGTCGCTGCCTTCGCCCGTGAAAGAGCCGATCGACTCGTCGCCAGCCTCGGTATCACCGCTGAGGCATCTGTCGACACCCTGGCCGCCAATCTCACCGAGGCCGGCTACGCGGCAACCATCGAGGATGACCACGGACCCACCGTGCAGTTATGCCAGCACCACTGCCCAGTAGTCGATGCTGCCACTGAATTCCCTGCCATCTGCGAAGCCGAAACCGCCGCCCTGAGTGAGGCACTCGGCACTCACGTCCTCCGACTAGCCACTCTCGCGCATGGCGATGGTGTCTGCACCGCCGTAATTCCCGTTAACCGAGCACACAATCGAAAGGTGTCGGCATGAGTACTGCAGCCGAAGAGCAGGCAGCCACTATTGATGAGCTGGGCCGGTACGACTACGGCTGGAGTGATCCGGACGCTGCAGGCTCCAATGCCCGTCGTGGCATCAGCGAGGAGGTCGTGCGTGATATCAGCGCGAAGAAGAATGAGCCCGAGTGGATGCTCGACCTGCGCCTCAAGGGTCTTCGCCTCTTCGACAAGAAGCCCATGCCCGCGTGGGGTTCCGACCTCGCCGGCATCGACTTCGACAACATCAAGTACTTCGTGCGCTCTACAGAGAAGCAGGCGACCAGCTGGGAAGACCTGCCCGCTGACATCAAGAACACCTACGACCGACTCGGTATCCCGGAAGCCGAGAAGCAGCGTCTGGTCGCAGGCGTGGCTGCGCAGTACGAGTCTGAGGTCGTCTACCACGCCATCCGAGAGGATCTAGAGCAGCTGGGCGTGCTCTTCCTCGATACCGATACCGCTCTGCGCGAGCAGCCCGAGCTGTTCAGGGAGTACTTCGGCACAGTGATTCCTGTGGGCGATAACAAGTTCGCGGCGCTCAATACCGCAACGTGGTCAGGCGGTTCATTCATCTACGTACCCAAGGGTGTCAAGGTCGATATTCCGCTTCAGGCCTACTTCCGCATCAATACCGAGAACATGGGCCAGTTCGAGCGCACCTTGATCATCGTCGACGAAGACGCTTACGTGCACTACGTCGAAGGTTGTACTGCTCCGGTGTACTCCAGCGACTCGCTCCACTCCGCAGTCGTCGAAATCATCGTGAAGAAGGGCGGCCGTTGCCGCTACACGACCATTCAGAACTGGTCGAACAACGTGTACAACCTCGTCACGAAGCGCGCCGTGGCCCACGAAGGCGCCACGATGGAATGGATCGACGGAAACCTCGGATCCAAGGTCACCATGAAGTACCCCGCGGTCTGGCTGATGGGGGAGCACGCCAAGGGCGAGACCCTGTCGATTGCCTTCGCAGGCGAGGGTCAGCACCAAGACGCCGGCTCCAAGATGGTGCATGCAGCTCCGCACACCTCATCGAGCATCGTGTCGAAGTCAGTCGCACGTGGCGGTGGTCGCACGTCCTACCGCGGCCTGGTGCAGATCCTCGAGGGCGCCTATGGCTCCAAGAGCACTGTTCGTTGCGATGCACTCCTTGTTGATGACATTTCACGCAGCGATACGTACCCGTATGTCGATGTTCGCGAAGACGACGTGTCCATGGGCCACGAGGCGACGGTGTCGAAGGTCAGCGCGGATCAACTCTTCTACCTGATGTCGCGCGGCATGGCAGAAGACGAGGCAATGGCAATGATCGTTCGTGGATTCATTGAGCCGATTGCGCGTGAGTTGCCCATGGAATACGCGCTCGAGCTGAACCGGCTCATCGAATTGCAGATGGAGGGAGCTGTCGGATGACCGCTCCAACCATCGCACTTGCTCCGCCGACAGACCTCTCACCACGCGTGCGATCCCTTGTGCCGGAAGACTTCGCCAAGCCTTCGGGTCGCGAAGAGGAATGGCGCTTCATTCCTAACGGCGCCTTCGCCCAGTTCATGGAACCCGTCGAAGGCGCAGGTCACGTCATTGCGTCCGCTTCGGCCGCAACCGTTGTGTCGATTGCTGCGCTGCAGAGCTCCTGGTTGCCGATTGATAGGCCGTCGGCCATCGCTCGCGCACACGTCACCCATGCGGTGATTCTCGAGATTCCCGCCGACCATGAGTCCACTGAGCCAATACATCTCAGCCTCAGCGGCACTTCTGGAGTGTCGTACGAGCACGTCGAAATCCGCTTCGGACGATTCAGCAAGGCCACCGTGATCATCGAGCAGCCGATTGAGTCCGCGGTATGCGGTTCCATCGTCGTCACCGTCGGAGATGGATCGACGGCAACTGTCGTGAACGTGTCCGACAGCAATCGCACTCTGGAGTCACTACTTACCTGGCACGCCGACATCGGTCGAGATGCGCATTTCACCGGCACGCAGGTGAGTTTGGGCGGGGCACGTCTGCGCGTACTTCCGAGCGTCTCATACCTGGGCACCGGCGGAAATGCGCAGTTACTTGGGGTCTTCCTGGCCGATGAGGGCCAGTTCATGGAACATCGCCTGTTCGTCGACCACGATCGTCCGAACTGCACGAGCAACGTTGTCTACAAGGGCGCGCTTTCAGGCGAGAAGAGTCACACGGTCTGGGTAGGCGATGTTCTCGTGCGCCGCGAGGCCACTGGGATCGACACCTACGAAATCAACCGCAACCTGCTGCTGAGCGACGGCGCACGTGCGGATTCTGTGCCCAACCTCGAACTCGAAACTGGCGATGTCGCAAGCGCCGGACATGCAAGCGCCACTGGCCGCTTCGACGATGATCAACTCTTCTACCTGCAGGCCCGCGGAATCGATGAGGAGACTGCCCGCCAACTCGTGGTCCGCGGCTTCTTTGCCGACATCGTGTCGCGCATTCCCGATGCCGAATGGCAGACAGACATCATGGGTCGCATTGGAGCACGACTTGGAGTTCCCGTCGAGATTGTCGGCGACGATGAGTGAGTTCGAGCGCTCGGTGGCTGTAGATGCACTTGCAGACCGAAAGCCGCACCGAATCATGGTCGGTGAAACGGCGATAGCTGTCGTGAGCATCGATGAAGAGATCTTCGCCATCGGAGATCGATGCAGCCACGCCGACGTATCACTGGCCGAGGGAGAGGTGGAGGGCTGCTCACTCGAGTGCTGGCTACACGGCTCGGCATTCGACCTGCGCACCGGATCTCCCTTGACCCTTCCGGCCATCGAATCAGTTCCGGTCTTCGCCACTCGCATCGTCGAGCACGAGGGCACGTCATACCTGGAAATCAACCCCACACCGCTCGATATCTCGAAAGGCGTTTCCTCATGAGCCAGCTCGTCATCACTGATCTGCACGCAAGTGTCATCACTGACGCGGGGGAGCGCGAGATCCTTCGCGGGGTAACACTGACCCTCGACTCGGGCTGTACCCACGCAATCATGGGCCCGAACGGTTCCGGCAAGTCGACCCTCGCCTACGTGATCGCCGGACACCCCAAGTACGTCGTTACTTCAGGCACCATCACCCTCGATGGCCAGGATGTCCTCGCCATGAGCGTCGACGAGCGCGCAAAGGCAGGTCTCTTCCTCGCCATGCAGTACCCCGTCGAGGTGCCCGGTGTGTCTGTGTCGAACTTCCTGCGCACATCTGTCACTGCCGTACGTGGCGAGGCACCCAAGCTGCGTACCTGGGTCAAGGACATGAAGACTTCCATGGCGGACCTGCAGATGGATCCCGCCTTCGCTGAGCGCAGCGTGAATGAAGGTTTCTCCGGTGGAGAGAAGAAGCGTCACGAAATCCTGCAACTCGGCCTGTTGGCGCCTAAGTTCGCCATTCTCGATGAAACCGACTCCGGGCTTGACGTCGACGCACTTCGCATTGTCTCCGAGGGGGTCAATCGCTACCGCGAGGCCACTGACGGCGGCGTACTGCTCATCACCCACTACACGCGCATTCTTCGGTACATCCATGCCGATGTCGTGCATGTCTTCGTCGGCGGTCGCATCGTTGAAACGGGTGGCCCGGAACTGGCCGACGTACTCGAGGCCGAGGGCTACGACCGTTACGTGGCGGCCACGGCCTGATCATGAACACCTTCGATCCGTCGCGCATCAAGCTCGACTTTCCGATCCTGCAGCGCACCGTGCGCGACGGGCAGAAGCTTGTCTATCTTGATAGTGCGGCGACCTCCCAGAAGCCGAATTCGGTGATTCAGGCCGAACGTGACTATTACGAAACCTGTAATGCTGCGGTTCATCGTGGTGCGCATCAGCTGGCAGAGGAGGCCACGGATGCTTACGAATCAGCTCGTGTAGCTATCGCTGGATTCGTCTCGGCCGCACCCTCGGAGATCGTGTACACGAAGAACTCGACCGAAGCGCTCAACCTGGTGGCGTATGCCTTCAGTAATGCCACCGCACTACACCGCGCCAGCGGAAATCCACCCCAGGATCCCCGCTTCATCTTGACCGATGAGCACAACATCGTGGTCTCTGAGATGGAGCACCACGCCAACCTGGTGCCGTGGCAGGAACTCTGCGCAAAGACCGGTGCACAACTTCGTTGGATTCCGCTCACAGATGACGGGCGATTGGATCTCGCATCACTTGATTCGCTCATCGATCAGAACACCAAGGCCGTCAGCATCGTGCACCAGTCCAACCTGCTCGGCACGATTAATCCCGTCGTGGCCGTGATGGAGCGCGCACACAGTGTGGGCGCCATCGGAATCGTCGATGCCTGCCAGTCGATTCCCCATATGCCTGTCCGGATTCGCGAGCTCGGAGCCGATCTCGTCGTCTGGAGCGGACACAAGATGCTCGGTCCCAGCGGTATTGGATTCCTATGGGGCGAATCCGAAATTCTCGATTCGATACCACCATTTATCACTGGCGGCTCAATGATCGAGATCGTTCAGCTCGACCACAGCACGTATGCCAAGGCTCCCAAGCGTTTCGAGGCCGGCACCCAGATGGTGTCCCAGGCAATCGGAATGCATGCTGCTGTCGAGTACCTCACCGCATTGGGCATGGACGCCGTAGAGGCTCATGAGCATTCCTTAACTGGGTACGCACTCGATCAACTCGCCAACGTCTCGGGCGTGACAGTGATCGGACCGACCGAAAACGTGGCACGCGGCAGCGCGATTTCATTCACCGTCGACGGCTTGCATCCGCATGACGTCGGCCAGGTGCTCGATAGCCGTGGCGTTGCCGTACGTGTTGGTCACCACTGCGCCTGGCCTACCTGCCGTCGCTTCAATGTGCCGTCCACTACGCGACTTTCGACCTACATCTATAACGACACGAGCGACATCGACGCAGCCATCTCGGGCATCGTCGCCGCTCAGGAATTCTTCGGAGTGATCTGATGGACCTCAACGGGCTGTACCAGGAGATCATCCTGGATCACTACAAGCATCCGCGTGGCAAGGTTGTGCTCGAAGCCCCGCTCGCATCCGCGCATCACGTTAACCCGACGTGTGGTGATGAAGTGACCGTAGAGGTAGCTGCTGACGACCACGGACATCTAGTTATTGGCTACCAGGGCCAGGGCTGCTCGATCTCTCAGGCCAGTGCAAGTGTGATGGCTGAGTTACTCGAAGGCGCGAGTGTCGACGAGTCAGTCTCGGTACGCGAGGCCTTTGTCGCGATGATGCACTCACAGGGCAATTCCGAGCCCGACGAGGATGTCATCGGAGACGGTGTTGCCTTTGCGGGAGTCGCAAAGTACCCGGCACGCGTGAAGTGCGCGTTGCTGCCATGGATGGCGCTGCAGGATGCAGAGATCAAGGCGGGGCTCATGGCCCCCAAGGAGGAGACGCGATGAGCATCGCAACCAATGAAGACGTCATCGAGGCCCTCAAGGATGTCGTTGATCCCGAGCTCGGCATCAATGTCGTGGATCTTGGTCTGGTCTATGGGGTTGCGGTCGATGAGGCGAATATCGCCACCGTCGATATGACCCTGACGTCGGCAGCCTGCCCCCTCACCGATGTGATCGAGGACCAGACTCGCGCCGCATTGACCCCTGTGGTCAGTGATTTCCGCATCAACTGGGTCTGGATGCCGCCGTGGGGCCCCGACAAGATCACCGATGACGGGCGCGACATGCTGCGCGCCCTCGGATTCAACCTCTGACCAGTTCCGAGCGTCAGGGGAGTCATCGACTTCCCCGTAGACTGGGAGCCTCATGATCACCGCATCCGGCATCGAACTTCGCGCTGGATCACAACTCCTTCTCGACAATGCGAACTTCCGAGTTGGCCCTGGCGATCGAGTAGGGCTGGTCGGGCGAAATGGCGCCGGCAAGACGACCCTCACGAAAGCGCTCGCGGGGGAGACCACACCCGCATCGGGCACCATCTCCAGCACCGGCACCGTGGGGTACTTGCCCCAGGACCCTCGTTCTGGTGACCCGGAAGAGATCGCCCGTGATCGAATCCTGTCTGCTCGAGGGCTACAGGACGTCCTGCGTCGCATGCATGAGGCCAGCATGCGGATGGATGAACCTGATGAAGCAGAGCGAGATCGCATCATCGCCCGTTATGCGCGTGCGGAAGCCGAATTCGAGGCCCTGGGTGGGTATGCGGTCGAGTCGCAGGCAGCTGCCATCGCTGCGTCCGTCGGACTCGAGGAGCGCATTCTCGCCCAGCCTCTTGGCACACTGTCCGGCGGTCAGCGTCGGCGTGTGGAGCTCGCTCGGATCTTGTTCAGTGGTGCCGATGTCCTCCTGCTCGACGAGCCCACGAACCACTTGGATGCAGATTCCATTAAGTGGCTGCGCAAGTTCTTGATGACTTACGAGGGCGGATTCATCGTCATCAGCCACGACACCGAACTTCTCGGCGACACCGTGAACAAGGTGTGGCATCTCGATGCCACGCGACGTGAACTCGATGTCTATTCCATGGGTTGGTCGACCTATCTCACAGCCCGCGAGACAGATGAACGTCGCCGCAAGCGTGAGAGACGCAATGCGGAACAACAAGCTGAGGTGCTGCGTAACCAGGCAGATCGAATGCGCGCCAAGGCCTCAAAGGCCAAGGCTGCTCAGAACATGCTTCGCCGTGCCGACACGTTGATTGCCGGACTGGCTGATGTTCGGCAAAGCGACAAGGTCGCCAAGCTACGTTTTCCAGAACCGAAGCCCTGCGGCAAGGTTCCGCTTACCGCAAGTTCACTCTCACGGTCATACGGTTCGCTCGAGGTCTTCACGGACGTCGACCTGGCAATCGACCGTGGCAGCAAGGTCGTGATTCTGGGCCTAAACGGTGCGGGAAAGACCACCTTGCTGCGCATCCTCGCCGGAGTCGATAAGCCCGACACCGGAAGTATTGAACCCGGACACGGGGCAGTGGTCGGTTACTACGCTCAGGAGCACGAGACCCTCGACCCCAATGCCTCGGTACTAGAAACAATGCAGCGCGCGGGTGGACACCTCGATGATGCCAAGCAACGAACTGTGCTCGGTTCATTCCTGTTCCAAGGCGACGACGTCAGTAAGCCAACCGGCGTGCTGTCCGGCGGGGAGAAGACCCGACTCGCGTTGGCCTGCCTAGTCGTATCCGGAGCAAATGTCCTCTTGCTCGACGAGCCTACGAATAACCTCGACCCGGCCAGCCGAGAAGAGGTTCTGAGCGCACTGCGCAGCTATGAGGGTGCGGTGATCCTCGTGACCCATGATCCGGGTGCCGTGTACGCCCTCGAACCTGAGCGCGTGTTGATCTTGCCCGATGGAGACGAAGACCTGTGGAGCGACGACTATGCCGATCTCGTCGAATTGGCCTGATCACATGACGACTGTCTTCGATGCCGATGGCGTGCGTATCGTCGATTCGGGTACCCGTCTCGATGTGATTCTGTGCACTCCGGAGAATCGCAATGCGCAAACGCCTAAGACCTGGGATGCCCTAGCGGGAGCGCAGCAATTCGTCACAGCTGCCACTCGTGTTGTCGTGCTCACTGGCGAAGGCGTGAGTTTCAGCGCGGGGCTCGACCGATCAATGCTCGGCGCACCGACCGCCGAGAACCCCGTCACGCTTGCGTCAATCGGCATGGCCGGCGAAACAGCCCTTCGCGATTTCATCTCCACGGCACAGTCAGCGTTTAGCTGGTGGCGCGAATGCGACGCGCTCACGATTGCCGTCGTTCAAGGTCACGCAATTGGTGCAGGCTTCCAGCTCGCACTTGCCTGCGATCTCGTCCTGGCCTTGCCTGACGCAAGTTTCGCGATGCGTGAGCCGCGACTTGGTCTCGTGCCTGACCTCGGCGGAACGCACGCGCTCGTCCGCGCGGTTGGGTACCCGCGTGCGCTGGAGATCTGCGCCACCGGTCGAGCAGTCGAGGCCCCTGAGGCACTCGCACTCGGCATCGTTCAGTATCTCCTTAGTCCTAAGAAGACTGACACCCAGATCGACGAAATCATCGCCGCGCTCACCGGCCCAAGCCGCGGAGTGGTTTCTGGGCTCAAGCATCTGCTCCAGGCAGCCGAGGAAGCGTCACCTGAACTGCAGCGTGCCAATGAGCGTGAAGCCCAGATTGCTCGCATTGCCGAGTTGATGCGTGAGGCAACCTAATGTCATCGGAAAATCTTTGGCACGCCTATCGCTCACTCACTCGAGATTCCTCGGTTAAGCAGAGCAAAGTCACCCGCGCACTTGTGCGCCGGATCATGGGGTACGCGCGGCCTTATCGAGCCCTTGTCATCATGTTCCTGGTCACCTTGGTGATCGCTTCACTTTTGAGCGTTGCCCAACCGCTGCTTTTCCGTCGTATCGTCGATAAGGGCATTAGTGTCGGCGACGCGAAGGTCGTCACGATCACAGCTTTGATCATCGCAGTTCTGGCCATCCTCGATGCAGGTCTTGGCCTGGTCAGCCGATACTTCAGTTCACGAATCGGCGAAGGTTTGATCTACGACCTGCGCAGCCAGGTGTACACGCATGTGCAAGAGCAGTCAGTTGCCTTCTTCACCCGAGCGCAGACCGGTGCCCTGATCTCGCGACTGAACAGCGATGTCATCGGTGCGCAGCAGGCTTTCACGTCGACCCTCGGCGGAGTTATCGGCAACATGATCTCGCTGATCATCGTGCTCACGACCATGTTCATCCTGTCATGGCAGGTGACCATCGTGTCCTTACTACTCGTGCCGCTTTTCCTGTTTCCTGCTCGCTGGATGGGACGACGACTGCAGTCGATGACTCGCCAACAGATGCGCCTGAATGCGGATATGAGCGCGCAGATGTCCGAGCGATTCAACGTCGCTGGCGCTCTTCTCGTGAAGCTTTTCGGACGCCCCGCAGAGGAAGCCGCATCATTCTCCGGTCGAGCCGAGCAAGTTCGAGATATCGGCGTTCGCATGGCCATGGCGAACCGCTGGTTCTTCACCGCATTGACGCTGGTTGCTGCGCTTGCAACCGCGGTTGCCTACGGGCTTGGCGGCAATCTGGTCATCACTGGAGTTCTCTCGCTGGGCACGCTTCTTGCGCTCATCGGCCTTCTTGCGCAGCTCTATGGACCTCTCACAGCTCTCTCCAACGTGCGCGTCGATGTCATGACCGCCCTCGTCTCCTTTGAGCGAGTGTTCGAAATCTTGGATCTCCCGCCGATGGTGCACGATGCGCCTGACGCCATGCCCGTGAAATCCGGCCCGGTCTCACTTTGCTTCGACGATGTCGTCTTCCGCTACCCGAAAGCCTCCGAGGTATCCCTCGCCTCCCTTGAGTCAGTTGCCCGCGAGGATTCAGGTTTCGCCGGCGTTGACGTGCTCAAAGGGGTCTCCTTCACCGTCGAGGCCGGCACGATGACGGCGCTTGTCGGGCCTTCTGGAGCAGGAAAGACCACAATTAGCGCCCTCGCTACGCGTCTGTATGACGTCAATTCAGGCGCAATTTTGATCGGCAATCAGGATCTGCGCAGTGTGACGTTGGAGTCTCTCCACGATGCCGTTGGAGTTGTCACTCAGGACGCTCACATGTTCCACGACACCATTCGCGCAAATCTGCTTTACGCCCGACCAGAGTCAACTGAAGGCGACATGCTGGCCGCTTGCGCCGCAGCGCAAATCGGTGACCTCATCGAGGCGTTGCCCGACGGGCTCGACACAGTCGTTGGTGATCGCGGATACCGACTCTCCGGAGGAGAGAAGCAGCGCATCGCCCTCGCTCGCCTGCTGCTGAAGGCGCCGCGCATACTGATCCTCGACGAAGCCACTGCTCACCTTGACTCGGAGAGCGAAAAGGCCGTTCAGCGAGCTCTGGACACCGCCCTCGTGGGGCGGACCTCTATGGTGATCGCCCATCGACTCTCGACGATCCGCCGGGCCGACCAGATCCTGGTCATGGTCGATGGTCGAGTGGCCGAACGCGGCACCCATGAGCAGCTCATGGCCCTCGAGGGGGTCTATTCCGAGCTCTACCGTACGCAGTTCGATCGCCCCGACGAGGGTGACGATCAAGAAATCTAGCGGCATGGCAGGCTAGGCAGACTTCAATGGAAAGGCACTGATGAGGGCAGCACCACACGGCGGCAACGCTGTGTACCACTACACCGATACCGCGGTGCTCTCAATCGGTATTGCCGAAGCCCCCATCGTGGTCACCTCGGATGATTTTGACGCACAACTCACCGAGACTCTCGAGCGAGTGGGCCTGCGTCCGGGCATGCTCGAAGGCCTTGCCGGCATTCGAGCCCGTCGCTGGTGGCCGGAGGGCTCAACCTTCGCCGATGCCGCTGCCACCGCCGGCCGCACGGCGCTCGAGAGCTCCGGCGTGAATCCCGCCGAGATCGGGCTGCTCATCGACACCTCTGTCTGCCGCGACCATCTCGAACCTTCCGCGGCTGTCGATGTACATCATCAGCTCGGGCTCTCGACTTCGTGCCTGAACTTTGACCTCGCAAATGCCTGCTTGGGCTTCGTGAACGGTATGCAGCTTGCCGCCACCATGATCGATGCAGGCCAGATCAACTACGCCTTAATCGTCGATGGGGAGGGGAGTCGCCGTACGCAAGAGGGCACCATCCGACGACTTCAGGATCCTTCTGCCACTCGGCAGGACGTCCTCGACAACTTCGCCACGTTGACTCTTGGATCTGGCGGAGCTGCGATGGTGCTCGGTCGCGCATCAGAGCACCCTGAGGGTCATAGATTTGTTGGCGGCGTATCTCGAGCTGCCACGCAGCACAACAAACTCTGCATTGGCGACCTCGACCGAATGATTACCGACTCCAACGGCCTGCTTCGTGCCGGCGTTGAGCTCGCGGGAAATACCTGGGATGCTGCCCGTGAAGTGTTCGATTGGGACAACCTTGATGCTTACGTGATCCATCAGGTTTCAGAGGTGCACACCGCGGCAATCACTGAGCGTCTCGGCATCGACATAGCTCGGGTGCCGCTCACCTTCCCCGATCTGGGCAACATCGGCCCCGCCTCGGTTCCCACGACCTTGGCCCATGCAGCGCCTGGCTTAGTCCGCGGCCAACGGGTGGCCTGCATGGGCATCGGCTCCGGCCTGAATTCAGCGGTCATTGAGATTGACTGGTAGCCATGGAGGGCTCCCGCACGGTTCGCTCACTTGATTTCACAGGTGTCGAGCGACAGTGGCATGTGCTGGACTCCTGGCAGGGGCGCACGGGTTCGCCCGACGTCACCTTGCTGTGCGTGCACGGAAACCCCACCTGGTCCTACCTATGGCGCAAGCTGGTCGCCCAGGCCCCGAACAACGTTCGCGTAATCGCAGTCGATCAACTCGAGATGGGCTATTCCGAGCGCAGCGGCGTAAATCGGCGTCTTGCTGATCGTGTTACTGATCTCGGAAATCTCACCGCCGCTCTCGGGCTTACCGGGCCGGTCATCACCGTGGCACACGACTGGGGCGGCCCGGTGTCCCTCGGCTGGGCGCTTGCCCATCGAGCTCAGCTGCAGGGGATTGTGCTCCTCAACACAGCCATCCATCAGCCTGAGGATTCGCACGCGCCTGGCCTGATCCGTGTGGCGCGATCGAAGCCATTGCTCACGCTCAATACGCGAATGACATCACTCTTCATTACCGCGACTACCGCGCTCAGTCGATATGCACGTGGGAAGAACCCGACCCTCAGCAAGGCGGAAGCCGATGGCTACCTGGCTCCCTACGACGAAGCGAGTCGTCGGGCAGGCGTGCGACAGTTCGTCGCGGATATCCCGTTGGAGGCTGATCATCCGAGCGCCGTCGAGTTAGATCGCATTGCCGAAGGCATTCGAGAACTCCACGACATTCCCGTGCTCCTTCTCTGGGGCCCCGATGATCCGGTGTTCAGCGACATCTATCTCCACGATCTCGAAGAACGACTCCCGCAGGCCCAGGTTCATCGATATGAAGGTGCCCGCCACCTCGTCATTGATGATGCACCTGCGTTAGTTGATGATCTCTTAGCCTGGGTTGCCGAAGGGCCGAAGGCACCCGCGACACGTGAAGTTGTAAATACGCCTTCCACCTTGAATGATGCCCTGTTCAGCCGTGCAACTGATTCATCACCTGCACTCATCACCATGGGGGAGTCAGGCTCCTCACGCTCGATCACGTGGGCGCTACTCGCTGATCGAGTAGCTCGCGTGGCCGGTGCTTTCCTGTCTGCGGGAATCGAACGTGGAGACCGCGTCAGCGTGCTCATCCCTCCCGGTCCGGACCTCATCTGCACCGTGTACGCACTCTGGCGGATCGGAGCCTGCGCCGTAGTCGTCGATCGCGGCCTCGGTATTCGTGGGATGCGGCGTGCCATTCGCGGCGCAGCACCGAAGCACGTGGTCGGCACACGTGAAGGACTTCTACTCGCGCGCACCTTACGAATTCCAGGTGCTCGAATTTCCACGCGCGAGCTTCCCGGCCTCATTCGAGAATCTGCACCAGCACCAGTTCATGCCACACACAGTGACGAAGCGATAGTGGTGTTCACTTCCGGCGCCACCGGCCCGGCAAAAGGCGTGATCTACCGACACAGTCAGGTCGCTCGCACCATGCAACTGCTCGCATCCCATTACGAACTCGACTCCAGCGACGCCCTTGTCGCCGCCTTCGCTCCGTGGGCTCTCCTCGGGCCTGGCCTCGGCATCGCCTCGGTGATCCCAGACATGGATGTGACTCGACCGGCCACCCTTACTTCTCACGATCTTGCTGACGCGATCGCCGCTGCTCATGGCACTGTGATCTGGGCTGCCCCGGCCGCTCTACGCAATGTCGTCAAAACCGCAGGCGATCTCACCGCGCAGCAGCGAGGCCAACTCGCTTCCGTGCGAATCCTGCTATCTGCTGGGGCACCTGTGCCTGTGAGCCTGCTTGACGAAGCAGCAGAGCTATTCCCGAACGCATCCGTGCGTACGCCATACGGCATGACTGAGGCCCTACCTGTCGCGGAAGCAGATCTCACTTCCATCCGACTTCAGGGAATCGGGAATGGCGTTTTCGTCGGTCGCCCGATTCCCGGTGTCGAGATCGCCGTGGCCCCGCTCGATACCACCGGTTCACCCAGCGATGACCTCGTCACGCTTGCTGACGTCACCGGTGAGATCGCCGTTCGGGCCGAGCACATCAGGGACTCCTACGATCGGCTCTGGGCGACTACGAAGCGGTCATCCACGAATCCTGGATGGCATCGCACAGGCGACGTCGGTCATCTCGATTCACTCGGCAATCTCTGGGTCGAGGGACGTCTTGCGCACGTCATCACGACTCCGGATGGACCACTGACTTCGGTCGCACTCGAGCAACGAGCAATCCGCGCCGGCGCCACGAATGCTGCATGCGTGGGTATCGGTCCCATCGGTACTCAGCAGGTTGTCCTGATTGTCGAGGAGGCGGGCAACACCCATCTCGTCGACGCGATGACATCCGATCGCTATCGCGTTGCGTGCGAGTACCCCTTCGCTGCCGTCATGCGCATGGATCACCTTCCCGTCGACATTCGACACAACTCGAAGATCGACCGCATTGCCCTCGCGGCCTGGGCCACCGACCTGCTGGGTGGAGCGCTCGGATGACGGGCGCAGTACTCGTCACCGGAGCCTCGGGGCTTCTGGGGCGCACTGTGGCCCTGCAGTTGGTCGCCCGTGGCGAGAAGGTCACGGTCATGCAGCGAAGTGACAGCAACCTTCCCGTGCGCGAGGTGCGTGGAGATCTCAACGATGTGCAGGCCAGGGATTCCGCATTCGAAGGCGTAGATCGCGTCATCCATTGCGCTGCCAAGGTGTCGATCAATGGTCCGGTGTCTGAATTTCGTCGAATCAACGTCGATGGAACAGCTGCCCTAATCGCGACAGCTCGGGAGCGCGGGGTGCATTCCTTCGTGCACGTGTCGACGCCATCCGTGGCACATGTCGGAACCGCCATCCAGGGCGATCAAGCCCTGCCGGCCGATCCCCGCAATGCCCGCGGAAACTATGCCCGCACTAAAGCAGAGGCTGAGCTCATCGCTCTCGCTGCCTCTGATGAAAGTTTCGCCGTGTGCGCCATTCGTCCTCATCTCGTGTGGGGCCCAGGTGATGAACAACTGATCGGCCGCATCGTGGCGCGAGCGAAAGCTGGGCGCCTGTTCCTCATCGACCATGGATATGCACTCATCGACACGACGTACATCGACAATGCGGCCAGCGCATTGATCGCCGCCCTTGATACCTGTTCACGCAATCAGGGCCGGGCATTCGTGATCAGCAATGGCGAGCCGCGCACCGTTGCCGAACTGCTTGAGCGAATCTGCCGTGCCGCCGGTCAGGAGCCGCCGGTCAGGAGTGTTCCCGCATCTGTCGCGTACCGGGCGGGAGCAGTCGCAGAGCGCCTCTGGGGCGATTCAGAGCCGCCGCTGACGTCATTCCTTGCCGAACAGCTGGCCACAGCGCACTGGTTCGATCAACGTCAAGCCCGTTCTGCACTTGATTGGTCGCCTGCTGTATCTCTCGATGAAGGCTTCCAAAGGCTCGCGGACTACTACGGGACGCGCGTAGATCCGCCGTCAACGGCCACGAGTGTGCCAGTTACGTAGGAAGACGCGGGGCTTAAAAGAAAAGTCGCCACCTGGGCGAATTCTTCCGCCGCTCCATATCGCCGCAGGGGGATCCCAGCACTGAGGCGAGTTCGATTCGCGTCTGCATCGCCCGTGGCCTCGTCGAGTTCGCGAACCCTCTCAGTATCGAAGCGACCGGGGAGTAGACCGTTAACGCGCACATCCAGCGGACCAACTTCATCGGCGAGATCAGTCACCAGCATGCCAAGCCCGGGGCGCAACCCATTGCTGACGGAAATCCCGGTCAACACCTGCTTGGCCGAACTTGAAAGAACGACAGCAATTGATGAACCTCTTCCCGGAGATTCCGACGTGGAAGATGCGGTTGCGCGAGCAATGTCGCGCATCAAGCGCAGGCCGCCAAGAAAAACCGTTCCAAACGCCGCCGTCCACTGATCATCGGTCGTACTCAGAACTGATCCGGCAGGCGGACCACCGACACTCACCAAAGCGCCGTCGAGGCGGCCGAATGCGTCGTGCGCTCTCTCGATAGTTCGTGCGGCAAGAGTCGGATCAGTCAAGTCGCCAGGCAGCGCGACAACCGAGGTTCCCAGACGGTCGCACACCTTGGCCAGGCGATCTTCGCCCCGCGCCACGAGCACGACACGGGCACCCTCCCGAACCAAGGCTTCTGCTGTGGCAAGGCCCAAGCCTTTACTGGCACCACTCACTATGTAAGTACGTGAGTTCAATTCGAGATCCATCACGCCTCCTGTGCTTGCCGTTGGGCATCGTCACGTGCCTCGCGCCTGAGGAAGAAGAACCAGCCACCGATGCACACTGCAGCGAAGAGTATCCACTGGACGGCGTACGAGATGTTGCGCGAGTCATCGATTTCCGGGAGGAGTACGGAGTCCAGTCCTTCTTGTTTCGGGTTTGACTCGGTCAGCTGCACGTATCCGTTGAGATCTGTTGGCACCGGCAGCACCGCTGGATCGACGTCCGAGATCATTCCCGCTGGTAGGCCGGTGGTCGTACGTGCCTGCTGCCAGGTGCGCCACATTCCCGTGACCGTGACGTCTCCGTCTGGTGCTGGAGGAACATCGGGGTAGGTCATCGCATTGCCGTCGGCACGTAGCCAGCCGCGATTCACCCACACGACCCCCGACTCGGTGACGAGTGGTGTCATCACCCAGAAGCCGTTCACTGTGTCCTGGGGCCGTTTGCGCACAACTACCTCGTGCGTCCGGTCATACGAGCCGGTGGCGGTGACAGGGGTCCATTCTGAGTGCGCCACAGTCGGCGCGATGGGCTCTGCAGCGCGTGCTGCGACCATTTCCGAGTTCAGTGCCTGCTTCTCTGCGGCGCGTTCCCATTGCCATCTACTAAGGAAACCGAAAGCGATGATCACCAGCACAACGATTGCGGTGAACGAGAGCCAGCGCCTCGTGCGCAACAGGCTCAGCATGATGTCACTCTACTGGGCGCGGTAGACGTTGCCCTCGGAACCGGGGAGCATCGTCGTGGACATGCCCAGGGCACGAGATTCGTAATGGGCCACGCCGGTATCGCCCGGCTCATCGCTCTCGCGACCGGCGTTAGCGATCACGACCGCGAGATAGGGGAGAGCCACAGCTCCGACGATGAAGACCCATCGCAACCAGCCCGGCACGAAGATGGCAAGGATCACGCAGGCCGTACGGATGCCCATGGAGATCAGGTATCGGCGGGTTCGGCCGGTCTGCTCGACACTCAGTGGTCGTTGGGCGTCAGTGATGGTGAAGACGTCGCCTGGGTCCTTGCCCATCAGTCCTCCCTCACGCTTAGACGCTTACCCACCCGCTCAGGTTACGGCCCTCGGCCATATCCTGCTCGGCGAGCCCCGAGTGGTCGGGGCACGGATGAAGGAGAAGCATGGACCGCGCATACGGACTCACAGAGATCGTCGGCACCTCCAAGGTCGGCATCGACGACGCCATCCACCAGGCCGTTACTCGTGCCTCGCAGAGCGTCCGCCACGTGGACTGGTTCGAGGTCTCCCAGATCCGCGGTTACGTCCGTGATGGCGCTGTTGATCACTTCCAGGTCTCCGTCAAGCTCGGCTACCGTCTCGAAGACGCCAACTAGGCCCCGCCATGACAGTCGCACTTGTCACCGGGGGAAATCGTGGAATCGGCCTCGCCTGCGCCAAGCGCCTGAGGGATTCCGGTCTCACAGTCGTGGTGGGCTGCCGGAGCGGAGTTGCTCCGGATGGTCTCGACGCTGTTGCCATGGACGTCTCCGATTCCGCTTCAATTGACGCGGCTTTCGATTCGATCGAGGAGAAGCATGGGCCCGTCACGGTCGTAGTGGCCAATGCGGGCATCACTCGCGACAACTTGCTCATGCGCATGTCTGACGAGGAGATCGACGACGTCCTCACCACCAACCTTGCTGGCACTATTCGCATCGCTCGTCGCGCGCTGCGCAACATGATCAAGGCACGGACCGGCCGCATCATCATGGTCTCCTCAGTCGTTGGCCTGATGGGTTCAGCAGGACAGGTCAATTACGCGGCCTCAAAGGCCGGACTCGTCGGGGCAGCACGCTCACTGGCCCGCGAGGTTGGATCACGCGGGATTACCGTCAACGTCGTTGCGCCAGGTTTCGTCGACACCGACATGACCGCGGAACTAGGCGAGGAGCGCAAGGCCGAGATCCTCGGCGCTGTCCCTCTTGCTCGATATGCTCAACCGGAGGAAATTGCCGGAGTCGTCGATTTCATCGCGTCCGCTGACGCCGGCTACATCACGGGTGCCGTGATTCCGGTTGATGGCGGACTCGGACTCGGTCACTGACACACGAAAGGCACGACATGGGAATTCTTGACGGCAAGACCATCCTCGTCACCGGTGTTCTCACGGATCAGTCCATTGCCTTCCACGTGGCCAAATTCGCTCAAGAACAAGGCGCCAAGGTCATCCTTACATCCTTCGGCCGCACGATGTCACTGACGAAGCGTTCCGCTACTCGTCTTCCCGACGAAGCCCCGGTCATCGAACTTGATGTCACCAACGTCGAGCACCTCGATGCTCTTGCAGAACGAGTGCGCGAGCACTCACCTGAGCTGCACGGAGTTCTCCACTCCATCGGCTTCGCGCCTGAAGCAGCCTTGGGCGGAAACTTCCTCAACACGGCCTGGGAAGACGTCGCCACCGCCGTTCACGTCTCGGCCTACTCACTCAAGGCGCTCGCTGTTGCCGCTAAGCCGGTCATGCCGGCGGGCTCCGCGATCGTCGGACTCGATTTCGACGCCACGATTGCTTGGCCGAAGTATGACTGGATGGGCGTTGCGAAGGCCGCCTTCGAGAGCACCTCGCGTTACCTCGCTCGCGACCTCGGTCCTTCCGGAATCCGAGTGAACCTGATCGCGGCAGGCCCGATTCGCACAATGGCTGCAAAGAGCATTCCGGGCTTCGATGATTTCGAAGCGGTCTGGGCCGCGCGCTCGCCACTGGCTTGGGATCTTGACGATCCTCAGCCCGCGGCACGGGCATGTGTTGCTCTGCTTTCAGACTGGTTCCCGGCCACGACCGGCGAAATCATCCATGTCGATGGTGGAGTTCACTCGCAAGGTGCCTGATCTCATCATCATGCGGCACTCGAAGTCCGCATACCCCCTTGGTGTTCCCGATCATGATCGTCCGCTGAGTGAGCGCGGGTCTCGAGATGTCCAAGCAGCCCGGCAGTGGTTCACCCAGCAGGCATTCCCGATTGATCAAGCATGGGTATCGAGCGCCTTACGAGCGCAGCAGACGTGGGCCGGAATCCGTCCGGGCATTCGAGAGACTGCCCTTCCGACATTCGACGAATCCACGGTCCCCGAGCTCTACGAAGCGTCGGTAGCTCAACTGCTGTCATTGCTCACCACTGCCACCGCACGGACATTGCTAGTGATCGCGCACAATCCGGGTCTGGAGCAATTGATCAACTCTGTCGTTGGACGCGATGTACACGGGTGGCTTTCTCACATCCGAGCGAAATTTCCGACAGGTGCGGTGTGTGTAATCCGACATGAAGACTGGGCGACGCTTGCTGAAGGTCAAGCGGAATTAGTGACGTACGCGGTAACTCGAGCTAGTTGAGCGGCGGCGCGCTTATGCCCAAGCCTGCGTTCACATCTGCATCCTCGACCTCTTCGCGCGTTATACCCATGAGATAGAGCACGGAGTCCAAGTAGGGAACGCTCACAGAACTATCTGCAGCATCACGAGCTGCCGCCTTGCCATTGAAAGCGATGCCCAGGCCTGCAGCTTCCAGCATGTCGACATCATTGGCGCCATCGCCGATCGCGATCGTGCGACTCATCGGGATCCCGTATTCGCGCGCAAATTCCTCGAGTGCGGATCTCTTGCCTGCACGATCAACGATCGCGCCAGTAACCTTTCCGGTCAGACGTCCGTCGACAATCTCCAGAGTATTCGCCCGCACCTGGTCGACTCCGAGTTCCGCCGCCAGTGGCGCGATTACCTCGGTGAAGCCGCCCGAGACCAGCGCGATGCGGTAACCGAGATTCCGCAATGTTCGACACAACGTGCGTGCCCCAGGCGTCAAGGTGATGCGATCACGTACGCGATCTATGACGTCAGCGGGCAACCCCTCGAGCAACGCGACCCGCGCTCTGAGAGAGGCGCTGAAGTCGAGTTCGCCCGCCATGGCGCGTTCGGTGATCGCGGCGACCTGGGCGTGAGTGCCTGCCTCATCGGCTAAGAGGTCGATGACTTCATCCTGAATCACGGTGGAGTCGACGTCCATGACCACGAGGTGCTGCCCACGTCGATCGAGGCCTGCCTCTTGCACAGCGATATCGACGCCAGTGTCGACCGCTGCAGCAGCGAGAGCAGTGCGAAGTTCGGCCACGCTTGCTCCTGAGCCCTCAAACGCAACTGCCGTGACCGGGTAGCTTGCGATTCGCCGGATGCGATCGATGTTCCCGCCGCGATCGGCAATCTCGCTCGCGACTCGGGCGATGGCCGCAGGTCGCAGGGGAGCGCCCATGACCGTGATTTGGATTCGACCATGTCGCCGCGGATCAGCCTCAGCAGCCCCCGGTTGAATCTCGACATCGAAGCCCTGAGAGATTCCGAAGTCTCGAACCTCGTCGGACAGGGCAGCGAGCTGACTGTTGTCCAGGGGCGAGGTGACGAGAAAGGAGAGGATGAGCTGACCGCGGACCACGATCTGCTGAATATCGATAATCACCACGTCTCGACCCGCCAAGATCTCGCACAGCCGACGCGTGATTCCAGGGCGATCAGGCCCCGTCAGTGTCAGCAGGAGAGTGTCAGCGGCTACGTCGTTCATCACGCTCAGACTAGTGCGGGCGACGCCCCACGCTCGGCATAGGCTCCTCTCGTGGCAGAGGTCTTTACTGGCGTCGGACTCACGGTGCGCCGTGGCGAGAAGCTGCTCCTCGATGACGTGAACTGGAGCGTCTCGGAGGGCGAGCGCTGGGTCGTGATCGGTCCTAATGGCGCCGGGAAGACTACAATGCTCTCCATTCTTGCCGGCCGCATGTTTCCCACCCGAGGCCTCATCGAGGTTCTAGGCGAGGAACTCGGAGCAACCGACTTGGCCGAGCTTCGCACCAGAATCGGTTGGGCCAGCAGCGGTGAGCTCATCGATCTCCCGCCAGGGGAGTCAGTCGCGAATGCAGTCATGACAGGTGCTCAGGCAGTCGCCGGACGTTGGATCGAGGAGTACGACCCGGCAGATGAGCAGCGTCGTGACGAGCTCCTCGCTGCTTGGGATCTCTCACACCTCGCTGACCGCACATTCGGCACTCTCTCCGAAGGCGAACGCAAGCGCTGCCTCATTGCTCGATCACTGATGGCTGATCCTGAACTGCTCCTTCTCGATGAGCCAGGTGCTGGGCTTGATCTCGCCGGACGTGAGGATCTCGTTGAGCGACTCGAGCGACTCGCTGCTGATCCCGCCGCCCCAGGACTTGTCCTGATCACGCATCACGTCGAGGAAATCCCACCCGGATTCACCCATGCACTCGTGATTTCCCGCGGCCGAGTCGTCGCCAGTGGTTCGATTGAAATCGTTCTGACGGGTGCGACGCTCAGCGCTGCTTTCGACTTTCCGATAGAGGTCACCCACGAGAACGGTCGGTTCTTCGCGCGCCGTGCGGCTCGATGACTTCGTTGCAGTGGGTGCTCATTGCCCTGGCCGGATTTGGTGGCGGTGCCATCAACGCGGCGGTCGGTTCTGGCACCTTGCTCGTCTATCCAGCATTAACTGGAATGGGCATCCCGCCAGTCACGGCCAACGGCTCCAATGGTCTCGGGCTTGTGGCCGGTTCGATCACCTCCGCGTGGACCTACCGCTCCTTGTGGCGTGATCGACTCGACGTACTTCGCTGGCCGATCATCGCCGGCTGTGTCGGCGCACTCCTCGGGGCAGTGCTCGTCATCGGACTCGACGAGCGAGTTTTCGTCTCGGTGATTCCGTGGCTGGTACTTGCGGCAACGCTCCTGGTTGCGATCTCGCCGTCAATCACTCGGTGGCTACGCAAACGACGGTCAACAGTGTCGAGACTCCCGCGGGTTCTGTGGCCGTACACGGGAGCGGTCGGTATCTACTCGGGCTACTTCGGGGCAGGTCAGGGGATCCTGCTCCTGGCACTATTTGGAATTCGATACGACACTGACATCCAACGCGCGAATGCCGCGAAGAATGCTTTCGCGGCCGCAGCTAACCTGGTGGCAGCCGTCGTCTTCCTGGTCTCCGGCCACGTCGATATCGCTGTCGCGGCCTGCATCGCCCTTGGATCCATCCCTGGCGGCTACGTCGGCGGACATTGGGCCAAGCGGCTGCCGGATGCCTTCCTGCGCGGACTTGTCGTTGTTGTCGGCATCGTCGCGACGATCTATCTCTTCCGATTCCGTTAGTCTCGCGGGAACAGAGGAGACAGGTGAAGCGCGCATTGCTCGGCATTCTCGCGGCGGTCATGGTGATCGTCGGTGGCGTGCTTCTTGCGCTCTCAGGCTGGGTATATGCCGCCTTCGGCGTTGACGGAGTGGCGTCCTCCTCCCTTGGTGAGATCTCTTCTGCACCCAGATCAGCAGCAATCGTCATAGATGTCGAGGCGGCACGAGTACGGATACCTGTACTTCCCGTTCAGGGCACCACGACATTTCACCTCACTTCTGCCGACGGATCCGCACTCCTGGCTGGCTCGAGTGACATGTCAACCGTTGATGAGTACGTGGGCTCTCGAGAGATCGATGCTGCGTACCGCTCGGGCGGCACGTGGACATTGACACACGTTCCCGGTGCACAGGACCCGTTCCCATGGCCATCACCACCCAACTGGTTGATCTCCGGCGAGAGCGCAGACATCAATCTCAATGATGGCCAGACGGTATTCATTGCGAACTCCGATGGTTCCGCGGGTGTGAAGGTGAAGGCATCACTGCAATTTGCAGCCCCGGCGGCACCCAAGGCCGCCCTAGCTCTCGCCATCAGCGGGGGAGTTCTAGCTCTGGCAGGCCTGGCGCTCGCCTTCAGTGCGATCTGGCTCATGAGGCGGAGGCCCAATGAACTCGCCGCGTGATCGCATCTGGACTATCCCCAATGTGATGAGCTTCGCGCGACTGCTCGGAGTGCCGGTTTTTCTATGGTTGTTGCTTGTCGAACACGCCGACGGCTGGGCTTTTGTGGTGCTCGTCCTGGCAGGCATCAGCGATTGGCTCGACGGTGCTGTGGCTCGCGCCACCGGCCAAATGAGCCGCTTGGGCGAATTACTCGACCCCCTTGCTGATCGTCTCTACATCGCTGCCACGGTCATCGGGCTGGCAATTCGCGGAATCATCCCGTGGTGGCTGGTCGTCGTCCTTGCGGCCCGCGACCTCATGCTGCTCTGCCTGTTGCCTTACCTCCGACGTCGCGGACTTGTTGCCCTACGGGTGACGCTGGTCGGGAAGGCGGCAACCTTCTGTCTGCTGTGGGGCTTCCCCTTCCTGCTGCTGTCGACGTCGACTGGATCCCTGGGCACCTGGACAGCTGCCTTGGGCTGGGCCTTTGCTACCTGGGGCGTCGGGCTCTACTGGTGGGCCGGAATCTCGTACATTTCCATTGCTCGATCACTGGACTCCGGCAGCCCGGGCCGGCCTGCGCCGGTGCGTTAGAGTTCCGTCAAGACCACAGGACTGGAGTGTTGATGTACCCCGAGGATCTTCGCTACACCGCAGAGCATGAGTGGGTGCGCATCGGCGCCGACGGCAACGTTCGCATCGGCATCACTCACTATGCGCAGGATTCTCTCGGTGACATCGTGTACGTGTCAGCTCCGGCAGTGGGCGAATCCGTGAACGGCGGTGACACCTGCGGCGAAGTCGAGTCGACCAAGAGCGTGAGCGACATCTACGCACCGGTCAGCGGTGAGGTAGTCGCGCGCAACGATGCGCTCGATGCCAGCCCTGAGCTGATGAACTCAGATCCGTACGGCGAGGGCTGGCTTATCGAGGTACGTCCGGCTGACGCTGGCGCCCTTGACGCTCTACTCTCTGCCGCCGCGTACCAGGAACTGGTCGAGAAGGGCCACTGATCATGTCCACCTGCCAGCAGTGCGGTCACGTCCTCGAGACTGACGATCACTTCTGCGCGGGCTGCGGACGCCCGGTCGAGGCACTCGATCACACCGGCTCGATGACCTCGATCATCATGAAGCCGGCCGATCCCTCCGGTCCCATGACAGCCGTGGGTGCCGGAACAAGTACGGGTATTCCTCGTGGCTCGGCCATCCTGGTCGTGCGGCGTGGACCTGGCGAGGGAACCGAGTACCCACTGTCCGCCGGCTCAACAACGGTATCGATCGGACGAACACCAGAGTCCGATGTCTTCCTCGACGACATCACCGTGAGCCGCCGCCATGCCGAGCTCCGCCACGGCGCCGAGGGTTGGAGTGTTCGTGATGCAGGGAGCCTGAACGGCACCTACGTCAATCGGAAGCGCGTTGACGATGTCCGACTCAACGGCGGAGACGAACTTCAGATCGGCAAGTTCCGTTTTGCTTTCCTCGTAAGTGACGCCGGCTGATGCCTTCAGGCAATTCGGGGGAGCGCAATACCCCCATCGTGGTCGGCACGATCAGCATCGGCGAGGTGCTTTCACTCCTGCGCAAGGAATTTCCCGACGTGACGATCAGCAAGATTCGCTTCCTGGAGACCGAGGGTCTTGTTACCCCGGAGCGCACTCCCACGGGCTATCGCCGATTCACCGAGTACGACCTCGAGCAGCTTCGCAAGGTGCTGACCTTGCAGCGCGATCAGTACTTACCGCTCAAGGTCATTCGCGAGCATCTCGAGAACCCGAGTGAGCCGGAGACTGTGACGCCAACGGCGGGCACCGGCATGCGGGCCGATGATTTCCGACCGGGCGCAGGCAAGGTTCGCATGACTCGTGGAGAACTCGCGGAGGCGACCGATCTACCGGAAGCCACCGTCGCGTCGCTTGAATCGTTCGGCTTGGTATGGGCGAATCCGACTGGCCATTACGACGAGGATGCTCTCGCCATCTGCTCGGTCGTGTCACGGCTGAGCGAGTTCGGTGTCGAACCCCGTCATCTCAAGAGCTTCAGGGTGGTGGCCGATCGAGAGAGTGGGCTTGTCGAGCAAATTGCCACTCCGTTCAGCCAACCGCGCGACAAGGACGCCCGCGCTCGGGCTCAGGAAGTCATCCGCGAATTGGCCGCCTTGTTCGTCCAACTTCATGCCGCTTTGCTCAGGGCCGAACTCGTACGTGGTGGCAAGGCCTGATCCCGCGTATCCTGACTACGTGCGCGCTCTCGAGGTAGTCGGTGTCCGGATGGAGATGCCCTCCAACAACCCCATCGTCCTGCTTCGCGAGACCGAGGGGGAGCGCTATCTGCCGATCTGGGTCGGCGCGGTCGAGGCCACGGCAATCGCCTTCGCCCAGCAAGGCGTGGTGCCCCCACGGCCATTGACCCATGACCTCTTCGCCAGCGTGCTCGAGGCAATTGGCTCACCCTTGACCGAGGTCCGCATTACCGGGCTAAAGGACGGCGTCTTCTACGCAACCCTGCACTTTGCCAGCGGCATAGAGGTCAGCGCCAGGCCCTCAGATGCCATCGCCCTGGCACTACGCACCCAGGTTCCGATCTGGGGAGATGACACCTTGCTTGATGAAGCAGGGGTCGATATTCCCGATGCCGAGATTCCGGCGGAGGACGAAGTCGAGAAGTTCCGCGAATTCCTTGACCAGGTCTCACCAGAGGACTTCGGCGAGCTCTCCTAAGCAGCGATCGAACCCTCAAGTACAGGCTCAGACTTACGTCCGCGACACGCCGCCCCTCGAATTGACCCTCGAGTTTCACTTGCGTAACTTCCGTAAAAGCAAATACCGCGACTTCCCCCGCGCTGGCTGGTGTGGGAGAGTCGCCCCTCAGGAGGCCGAATGAACGTCAGCGACAACGAGTCCGTGTCAGGTCAGAGCGCACTCTTCGACGACGCCGAATTGCGGCCCTTGCCGGCGAATATCGGCTACCGAGGCCCGATTGCCTGCGCCGCCGCCGGCATCACATACCGCCAGCTCGACTACTGGGCCCGTACCGGCCTGGTGACACCGTCGATTCGCGATGCGAGCGGCTCCGGCACCCAGCGTCTGTACGGATTCCGCGACATCCTCGTTCTCCGCATCGTCAAGCGCCTGATTGACACGGGGGTTTCCCTTCCCAATATCCGCGCCGCGGTCGAGCACCTCGATCAGCGCGGAGGAGATGATCTCTCCAACATCACCTTGATGAGCGACGGTGCCAGCATCTACGAGTGCCGCAGCGCCGATGAGGTCGTTGATCTCGTTCGCGGCGGCCAGGGAGTCTTCGGCATTGCCGTGGGCAGTGTCTGGCGCGAGGTCGAAGGCACCCTTGCCACCTTGCCGGGGGAGAACGCCGATGGCGAAGTTTCTGTGCCGCCAACAGGCAGTGATGAACTTGCTGCCCGCCGCGCTCGCCGCGCAGCAAGCTAGCCCGCCGCGCCGCTAGGCGGTCCATCAAGCGAATCTGTCCCCAGCCGATAGGCTTATGGGGCTGATCGACCCTGCACGGGAGAGCTGAACTGCGTGAGCAGAGTCAGCGCCGAAGGAGCAAGTCTCCCCGACAATCTCTCAGGCAACCGGACCGTGTGGGGAAGGCATCTCTGGAAGGCGGGAAGAAATTCCCCACCGACGGTGAAAGCCGCGTAAGCGGTGAAGCTCTCAGGTCGCGCGGTGCGCGGAAGACAGAGGGGGAGAGTGGCCGCGCCGTGGCCGCTAACCCGATGCGCCCGAGAGGTCAGCAATGCCGTCAACTCCCAGCAGCCCTTTCATCGATCGCCACATTGGCCCTAATGAGCTGGCACTTGCTCGCATGCTCGCTGCAATTGGCTATGACACTCTCGATGACCTCAGTGATGCTGTTGTTCCCGGTGTCATTCGCTGGCGCGAGGCACTGAAGATTCCCGCTGGTCGCACCGAACCTGAGGTCACCGCCGAGCTTCGAGAGATCGCATCGCGCAATCGCGTCGTCACCTCGATGATCGGCCTCGGCTACACCGACACGATCATTCCCGGCGTCATCAAGCGCAATGTCCTCGAGAGCCCGGCCTGGTACACCGCATACACGCCGTACCAGCCGGAGATCTCCCAGGGACGCCTCGAAGCGCTGCTGAACTTCCAGACCCTCATCGAGGACCTCACCGGACTGCCTGTTGCTGGGTCGTCGCTTCTCGATGAACCCACTGCAGCTGCCGAGGCCATGGCGATTTCCTTCCGTAGTGGCTCGAAGAACGTCATGCGACTTCTCGTCGACTCCGATACACATCCGCAGACCATCGCGGTACTTCAGACCCGTGCAGAGCCGCTGGGCGCCATCGTCGAAATCATCGACGTCACCGAACCCCTGCCGGCGGGGGAGTTCAGCGGAATCCTGCTCAGTTACCCCGGAACGTCAGGTGAAATTCGCGATCTCAGTGCCGTTGCCACCGCGGCACATGAGCGCAAGGCACTTGTCATCGTCGCTGTCGACCTCCTCGGCTTGACTCTGCTCACGCCACCGGGGGAGTGGGGCGCCGATGTCGTGGTGGGCTCCGCTCAGCGCTTCGGAGTACCGATGGGCTTCGGCGGACCCCATGCGGGCTTCATGTCAGTGCGGGCAGGTCTCGAGCGCAGCATGCCCGGTCGGCTTGTCGGCGTGAGCGTCGATGCTGATGGCAATCCCGCGTATCGACTTGCACTGCAGACTCGCGAGCAGCACATTCGCCGCGAGAAGGCCACCAGCAATATCTGCACCGCACAGGTACTTCTCGCCGTGATTGCTTCGATGTACGGCGCCTATCACGGGCCAACCGGCCTGACCGAGATCGCAACTCGCGTCAACCGCTATGCACGCGCACTTGCCGCCGGCGCGGAAGCACTGGGGCTTAGCGCAGGGGAGGGGGCTTTCTTCGACACAGTTCGCCTCACCTCAAGCGGTAATGCGCGTGCGCTTGCTGCCGCGGCTCTCGTAGCCGGTATCAACATTCGTGAGATCGATGTGAACACCATTAGTGCGACGACCGACGAGGTTACGACCGATGCGCATATTGATGCGCTGCTTGCTGCATTCGCGACCGTAATCGGGGGATCTGCTCCCACCGTCGCGAGCCTTGACCTGGCGCAGGAGAACATCCCTGCATCACTGCGCCGCACAAGTCCATTCATGTCGCATCCGGTCTTCAACACGCATCACAGCGAGACGTCGATGCTGCGCTACCTGCGCAAGCTCGCCGATCGCGATATCGCCCTTGATCGAGCAATGATTCCGCTCGGCTCGTGCACGATGAAGCTCAACGCAACCACCGAGATGGAACCTGTCACCTGGCCTGAATTCGCGTCACTGCACCCGTTCGCGCCCATCGATCAGGCAGCCGGTTACGTTGACATGATCCAAAGCCTTGAGCGCATGCTTGCCGAAGTCACCGGGTATGACGCAGTCTCGGTTCAGCCCAATGCCGGGTCGCAGGGTGAGTTCGCCGGTCTTCTGGCCATCCGCGGATACCACCTCGCTAATGGCGACACTCATCGCGATGTCTGCCTGATTCCGAGCAGTGCTCACGGCACCAACGCTGCGAGTGCAGTGATGGCCGGCATGAAGGTGGTTGTGGTCGCGTGCGATGAAAACGGCAACGTCGACATCGACGACCTACGCACGAAGATTGATGCGCACACGAGTGACCTTGCAGCGTTGATGATCACCTACCCGTCGACCCACGGAGTATTCGAAACTGCCGTGACCGATATCTGTGCGATGGTGCATGACGCTGGGGGACAGGTCTACGTCGATGGTGCGAACCTCAACGCTCTTGTGGGTCTCGCCAAGCCCGGCAAGTTCGGTGCCGATGTCTCGCACCTGAATCTGCATAAGACCTTCTGCATTCCGCATGGCGGTGGCGGCCCTGGCGTGGGGCCGGTTGGCGTGCGATCACATCTGGCTCCCTTCTTGCCCTCGCATCCGCTGCGTCCGGAATGCGGGCCGAGCGGCAGGGGAGACATCGATGGCGGAGTTGGCCCTGTCAGCGGCGCCCCCTGGGGAAGCGCAGCGATCCTGCCGATCCCTTACGCCTATATCCGCCTGATGGGCCCGGACGGCCTACTCAAGGCCACCCAGGTGGCGATTGCCTCAGCGAATTACATCGCCAAGCGCCTTGGGGATCACTATCCGGTGCTGT
Organism: Actinomycetota bacterium; assembly: GCA_947449035.1. GTDB lineage: Bacteria > Actinomycetota > Actinomycetes > S36-B12 > S36-B12 > CAIKZY01. The sequence continues at coordinate 3,327 of CANFQC010000028.1, read as the reverse complement.
ACACGGGCGAGAACGGTCTTGTGGCCCACGAATGCATCCTGGATGTGCGGGGGATCACCGCGGAGACAGGCGTGACGGTCGACGATGTCGCCAAGCGCCTCATCGACTACGGCTTCCATGCGCCGACCATGTCGTTCCCGGTGGCTGGCACCTTGATGGTGGAGCCCACGGAGTCCGAGGATCTCTTCGAGCTCGATCGCTTCTGTGACGCGATGATCGCTATCAAGGGGGAGATCAACGCCGTAGGAGCCGGAACCTGGCCCCTGGACGACAATCCCCTGCACAACGCCCCGCATACGGCTGACTGCCTGATCGGCGACTGGAGCCACCCGTATCCGGCCCGCCTAGGTGCCTACCCGGTCGAGTCACTGCGGATGGACAAGTACTGGCCACCGGTACGCCGCATTGACGGCGCTTACGGTGATCGAAACCTGGTCTGCAGCTGTCCGCGACCTGAAGAGCTTGCTAGCTCCTGATCGTTCTATGAGGCTCCGTGGGGGATTTCCCCCTCACGGGGCCTCATCTTTAATTTGACATAATGTAAGTTATCGGGGGTACTCATGGCTTCGAGGGGCTCAAAGTAAAGACCATGTAAATGGTGTTCAGATCTGGTTTCACCGGGGAACGCGCGGGTATCCCGTGCTCGTCAAACATGACAAGCACGACCCGATGCAAGGAAAGGAGTTCCCATGATCCAGGACACCTCAATGCGAGGAACCCGACTCGGAGCCCTGAGCTACGAGCGAGATGACAACGTCGAGCCCGCTGAGCGCTGCATCGTGCGGTACGAGTGCGCCAAGGGACACGCCACCCTCGTCCCGTTCTTTGTTGAGGCTGAAGACATCCCGCTGGACTGGTCGTGCCGATGCGGCCGACAGGCTCACGCGGCCCATAGCGTCCCGAATATGGCCGAGCCGGACCTGACGCCCGCCAAGCACGTTCGCAGCCATTGGGACATGCTCATGGAGCGACGAACTATCGCTGACCTCGAGAAGCTGATGGCCGAGCGACTGGCTGAGATCCACGCCGAAGAGCCTCAACTGGCCCGAACTGCGTAAACATTCATGGATAGTCGATGGCCTCCCGCAAGGGGGGCCATCGGCGTATGTGGACCCCGTCAGTGCTCGTGGTCCCCAGGGCCGGTTGGTCAGGGTTGGATCGCTGGCCTGTCGAGTGGCGGAAAATCATCATCGTCAGGATGAACGACCGAACCGGGGATGACGTCGCCGGTCGCGTATGGGCTGCGCATTTGGGCTGCTCCCCCGGAGAAATCGAGGAAAGTGACATTCGCTTCCAGCCATGCCTTGCCACGCCGTTCGAGTGCGCGCTGGATAGGCGGAAGCAAGAGCACGAGTCCGATGACATCGGTAACGAACCCCGGAATCGCCACGAGCAGGCCCGCCAGGAACCAGACGGGCCGCTTACGTGAAGCCTTGCCCATGATGATGAATCCGACGGGAATGCCAAGAAGGAGCAGGATGATCGCACTACCCCAGCCAATCCACTGGGCCACGAGCCACAGTGCGATCAACTCGACAATCGGATAGCCGAAGGCGATCAGCTTGGTACGGGACATCAGCGGCTGCTCGCACGCCGCTTCTGAGTGCGCTTACGGACTCGAGTCAGCTTGTCGTCGACGCCCCAAACAGTGACGCGCCATAGTGCCTCAACCACGATCTTCTGACTCATCTTGCTCGAGCCGGCAACGCGCTCGACGAACGTAATCGGAACTTCCTTGACAACGAGACCACGCTGAACTGCGCGCCAGGCAAGATCGACCTGGAAGCAGTAACCCTGTGAAGCCACTTCATGGAGATCGAGCTTGCGCAAGGTGTCGGCAAGGAAGGCGCGGTAGCCACCGGTGACATCGCGAAGGGGAACTCCGAGCATCACGCGGGTATAAAGACTTCCGCCCTTGGAGAGAAACTGACGGCTTTTGGGCCAGTTGACCGTGCCGCCGCCGGCAACCCAGCGTGAGCCGAGAACGAGATCTGCGGTGCGAAGCTGATCAAGCAGACGCGGAAGCTGTTCGGGCTGATGCGAGCCGTCGGCATCCATTTCTACGACAACGTCGTACCCATGTTCCAGAGCCCAGGCGAATCCGGCGAGGTAAGCAGCGCCGAGACCTTCCTTACCGAGGCGATGCATCACCTTGACGTGGTCGTCGGCTGCTGCGATCTCGTCAGCGAGCTTGCCGGTGCCATCGGGAGAGTTGTCGTCTGCCACCAGGATGAAAGCCTCGGGCACCGAGGAGCGCACGCGACCGATGATGACCGGCAACGACTCAAGCTCGTTGAAGGTCGGAATGATGACCAGGATCTGGCCTAGGTCGGCAAAAGTCGGCTCGCTCATCCGCCTAGCCTACGTTCTCGAGGCACGGCGACGGGCCAGCCCCGCGACCACCGACCAGGTGAGCGTGATCACGCCCAGCACACTCAGCAGTACCTCAGGCCAGGTACCGAGAATAGTCGAGAGAGTGCGTGAGCCGAGGAGATCCACATCACCCACGAGGTAGCCAGTCTCCCCCGAATTGAGACGCTGAACCGTAGCTCCATTCGAGTCGATCAGGGCAGTGATTCCTGTCGTGGCAGCTACCGCCAGGTCACCTGCTGATTCAATTGCGCGAAGCCTCTCGATGGACAACTGCTGGTCAGGTTGAGAAGTAGCGCCATAAGTCGCGTTATTGGTCTGAACCACGAGCAGTTGCGCTCCGGCATTGAGGACATCTCTCGGGATGTCGTCGTAGGCCACCTCGAAGCAGATGATGTCGCCAATACGAATACCGCCTGCCTCCATCACTCCCGGCTTCGTGCCCGGTACGAAATCGCGCGAGATGCGCTGGAAATCCGCGAACCACGATCCGATGAGATCGCGCATGGGGATGAATTCCCCGAAAGGAACAAGGTGGGTCTTTGCATAACGCTGCGCTGGGCCGGTGCCTGGATTCCAGACGATGCCGATATTCCATAGTGATTGAGGTTGGCCGGGAACGTTGGCGACGGCTCCGACAAGTATTGGTGCGTTGACGGCGTCAGCTGCCTTCTGGATCTCCGCCGCTGCCGATGCATCAGTGAAGGGATCCAGGTCACTGGAATTCTCTGGCCAGATCACTAACTGCGGCTGCCGCGTCTTGCCAGCGACTACATCCTCCGCCAGAGCAAGGGTCTGATTCACATGATTGTCGAGTACCTGACGACGCACGTCCATAGCGCCCATGCCCATCTGAGGAGTTCCGCCCTGCACTACGGCAACAACGGCACTCCCCTGCGGCTTAGGTTCGTAAAGCGCAAAGCCACGACCCACCACGACAAGCACGAGGAGAACAAG
>CANFQC010000027.1 GCA_947449035.1 Actinomycetota bacterium | reverse complement strand
GGCGGAATTCCCGTCGAGTACAAGGGCGCCACAACGCCGCCCCCGGATCAGCGGAGGTCGTACAACTGATGTCGACCGAAAACATCACCTACTCGAGTGCAGAAGCAGGCACCGATTCGTACGCAGGCTCCTACGAGACCACTGAGGGCAAGGTGTACTCGGTCTCCGGCGGCGACTGGGACACCATCTCGGCCGCACCTGACGGCGAGAAGGAGCGCATCGTCGTCAACATGGGTCCGCAGCACCCGTCGACCCACGGCGTGCTTCGCCTGATCCTTGAGATCGAAGGCGAGACAGTGACCGAGGCGCGGTGCGGCATCGGTTACCTGCACACCGGCATCGAAAAGAACATGGAGTTCCGCTCGTTCACGCAGGGCGTCACCTTCGTGACCCGCATGGACTACCTGGCCCCGTTCTTCAACGAGACCGCCTACTGCCTGGCCGTCGAGAAGCTGCTCGGCATCACCGACCAGATTCCCGAGCGCGCCAATGTCATCCGCGTGATGATGATGGAACTCAACCGCATTTCCTCGCACCTCGTGGCACTGGCCACCGGCGGCATGGAACTCGGTGCGCTCACCGCCATGACTTTCGGCTTCCGTGAGCGCGAGCTCATTCTCGACATCTTCGAGATGATCACCGGCCTGCGCATGAACAGCGCGTACATCCGTCCCGGCGGCGTCGCGCAAGATATCCCCGAGGGCGGCGTCGACAAGATCGCCGAGACTCTTCCGCTGCTGCGCAAGCGCCTCAAGGACACCGCGAACCTCTTGATCGACAACAACATCTGGATGGGTCGCACCGTCGAGATCGGCTTCCTTGATCTCACCGGCTGCATGGCACTCGGCGTCACTGGCCCGATCCTGCGCGCCACCGGCCTGCCGCACGATCTGCGCAAGTCACAGCCGTACTGCGGCTACGAGACCTATGACTTCGAGGTTGTCACCGAGACCACCTGCGATGCCTACGGCCGCTTCTTGATTCGCGTGCGCGAGATGCATCAGTCGATGCACATCGTCGAGCAGTGCATCGAGCGCCTGCGTGCCAGCGCCGGTGATCCGGTCATGGTTGCTGACAAGAAGATCGCGTGGCCCGCACAGCTCTCCGTCGGCAGCGATGGCCAGGGCAACTCGGTCGAGCACATCAAGGAGATCATGTCGGAGTCGATGGAGGCACTTATCCATCACTTCAAGCTGGTCACCGAGGGCTTCCGCGTTCCGGCAGGCCAGGCCTACGCCTCCATCGAGTCGCCTCGCGGCGAACTCGGCTGCCACTTGGTCAGCGCCGGTGGCACGCGTCCGTATCGCATTCACTTCCGCGATCCGTCGTTCACCAACCTGCAGGCAACCGCGGCAATGAGCGAGGGCGGCCAAATCGCCGACGTCATCGCGGCAGTGGCCAGCATCGACCCCGTCATGGGAGGCGTCGACCGCTAACGCGGCGACGATCCCGGTTCCGTACGAGATAACAGAAGGCAAGGACATGGCAATCACCGAAGCGACTCGCGAGCAGATGCAGCAGCTAGCTGCTCGCTACCCGCAGCCTCGTTCGGCACTTCTGCCGATGCTCCATCTCGTGCAGAGTGTCGAGGGCGAAGTCACCACTGATGGCATTGAGGCCTGCGCCGATGTCCTGAGCATCACCCCGGCCGAGGTCAAGGCAGTCTCGACCTTTTACACGATGTACAAGCGCAAGCCAGTCGGCAAGCACCACATCGGTGTCTGTATCAACACCTTGTGCGGTCTCCTCGGCGGCGATGCTGTCTATGACGCACTCTCCGAGCGTCTTGGTGTCGGCCACGATCAGCCCACTGCTGATGGTGAGTTCTGGCTCGAGCGCATCGAGTGCCAGGCAGCATGCACCCACGCACCGGTCATGACCGTCGACTGGGAGTTCATGGACGACGTCACGCCCACCTCGGCAGTTGACATCGTCGATCGCCTGGCTCGTGGCGAGCAGGTTGCGTCGACCCGTGGTCCGGTCATCCGCGACTTCCGCGCGACCGAGCACACCCTTGCTTTCCCACTCGATGGTCTTGCCGATGAGGGCAATCCCGTCGACGCCAAGATGCTGGCCGGTCTGGCCGTCGCCAAGGAACGCGGCATGTCCGCCCCGACGAGCACGAAGGAGGGCTGATCGATGACTCTTACCCCGATCATCACCGAGTTCTGGGACGACCCCAAGCTCTACACGCTCGATGGTTACCGCTCGCACGGCGGCTACCGCGCACTTGCGAGTGCGCTGAAGCAGGACCCCGACGCGATCATCGGCACCATCAAGGACTCCGGCCTTCGCGGTCGTGGCGGTGCGGGCTTCCCGACCGGCCTGAAGTGGAGCTTCGTTCCGCAGAACGACGGCAAGCCGCATTACCTCGTTGTCAACGCCGATGAGTCAGAGCCGGGTGCCTGCAAGGACATCCCGATCATGATGGCGAATCCGCACGCACTCGTCGAAGGCGTCATCATCTCCTCGTTCGCAATTCGCGCGAACCACGCCTTCATCTACATTCGCGGTGAGGTTCCCGAGGCAATCCGCCGCGTCGCGAACGCGATCGAGCAGGCTCGCGCAGCCGGCCTGATCGGCAAGAACATTCTCGGCAGTGGCTTCGATCTCGAGGTTGTTGCGCATTCCGGTGCAGGTGCCTACATCTGCGGTGAAGAGACCGCACTGCTCGACTCCCTTGAGGGCTTCCGCGGCCAGCCGCGCCTGAAGCCCCCGTTCCCCGCAGTCGCGGGTCTGTATGCATCGCCGACTGTTATCAACAACGTCGAGACCATCGCGAACATCCCCTACATCGTTGATCGCGGTGTCGAGTGGTTCCGCCAGTTCGGTACCGAGAAGTCCCCGGGCTTCAAGGTCTTCGCGGTCTCAGGTCACGTCAACCGTCCCGGCATCTACGAAGCTCCGCTCGGCATCACCATGCGCGAGTTGCTCGACTACGCCGGCGGCATGCGCGATGGCCGCCCCGTGAAGTTCTGGCTGCCCGGTGGATCGTCAGTGCCGATGCTCACCGCCGATCACCTTGACATTCCGATGACCTACGAGGACATGGCAACGGCCGGCACCATGCTCGGCACCGGCACGCCGATGCTCTTCGACGACACGGTCTCGGTCGTGAAGGCCGTCACCCGCTGGCTCGAGTTCTACAAGCACGAGTCGTGCGGTAAGTGCACCCCGTGCCGCGAAGGTACCTACTGGATCACCGGCGTGCTCGAGAAGTTCGAGCACGGCCACGGCACCGAGGCTGAGGTCGAGACACTCGTCGGACTCTGCGGCCAGATCGCCGGGCGTTCGTTCTGCGCCCTCGGCGATGCTGCGGCAACGCCGTACCCGGCAGCGCTGAAGTACTTCCGCGAGGAGTTCCTTGCGGCAACCACCACGTCTGCCGATGAGCAGTTCGATCCGGTGGCGTCCTACGTCTTTGCGGGAGCGGTAGCCCGATGACCATCACGAACAACACCGGCTCCGATCTCGCAGCAGTCGAGACCATCACCGTCGTCATCGACGGTGTTGCAGTCGAGGTACCCAAGGGCACGCTGGCCATTCGCGCCGCAGAGCTCATCGGCACTGAGATCCCGCGCTTTTGCGATCACCCGCTGCTCACCCCGGTCGCGGCCTGCCGTGCCTGCCTCATCGAGGTCGAGGGCATGCCCAAGCCGCAGCCTGCCTGTGCTCAGGTGGTCACCGACGGCATGGTCATCCGCACCCAGAACTCCTCCGAAGTTGCGGCCGAGGCTCAGGCCGGTGTCATGGAGTTCCTTCTGCTGAACCACCCCCTCGACTGCCCTGTCTGCGACAAGGGTGGCGAGTGCCCCCTGCAGAACCAGGCGATGTCGGTCGGTCGTCCGGAGTCGCGTTTCACCGAAGAGAAGCGCACCTTCGAAAAGCCGATCAATGTCAGCGCGCAGATCCTGCTCGATCGCGAGCGCTGCGTGTCATGTGCACGGTGCACGCGCTTTGCCGATCAGATCGCCGGCGATGCCTTCATCGATCTTCTCGAGCGCGGCTCAAAGCAGCAGGTCGGTACGGCTGATGACCAGCCCTTCGACTCCTACTTCTCCGGCAACACCGTGCAGATCTGCCCGGTCGGTGCGCTCACGAGCTCTGCCTACCGATTCCGTTCGCGTCCGTTCGACCTCGTGTCAGTTCCCACCACGTGCGAGCACTGCGCATCGGGTTGCTCGCTGCGCACCGACTACCGCCGTGGTGTCGTCACTCGACGCCTCGCATGGGATGACCCCGAGGTCAATGAGGAGTGGAACTGCGACAAGGGCCGCTTCGCTTTCCAGTACCAGACCGAAGGCCGCATCGCTGCTCCGATGATTCGCGAAAACGGCGAGCTGCGCGTTGCTTCATGGCCCGAGGCACTCGTTGTCGCGGCCGAGGGGCTGCGCAAGGCCGGTACGGCTGTCGGCGTGCTCGTTGGTGGCCGCGCGACCGTTGAAGATGCCTACGCCTACCAGCGCTTCGCGCGCATCGCCCTTGGCTCTGATCACCTTGACTTCCGTGTCCGTGCGAACTCTGATGAAGAGGCCGCCTTCTTGAAGTCGGCCGTGGCCGGCGCACCCGTGCGCACCACGTATGCCGATCTCGAGACCGCACCGGCAGTACTTCTGGTCGCCTTCGAGCCCGAAGACGAATCACCGATCGTGTTCTTGCGTCTGCGCAAGGCTGCAGCCGCTCGCACAGCAGTGCTCAGCGTCTCGGCCACCGCCACTCGCGGTCTCGAGAAGATGCATGGCACCTGGATTCCGGCAGCCCCGGGAGCCGAGGCCTCCGTACTTGGTGCACTCGACTCCGCGGTACTCGATCAGTTGCGCCAGCCAGGTGCGGTCATCTTGGTCGGCGAGCGCATTGCCTCCATCGCTGGTGGCGCATCCGCCGTGCAGGCACTTGCTGCATCGACCGGTGCAGCACTCTCCTGGGTTCCGCGTCGCGCAGGCGAGCGCGGTGCACTCGATGCCGGCGCACTTGCCGGCCTGCTCCCGCTGGGCCGTCCGCTCACTGATGCGACCGCACGTGGCGAGGTCGCTGCGGCGTGGGGTGTTTCTGCCGACTCACTGCCGAGCCAGCCCGGTCTCGCTGGCGAGAACCTGCTTCAGGCGGCAAAGTCGCGCACCATTCGCGCGATCATCTCCGGTGGCGTCGACCTTGGTGACTTCGCGAACCCCGCTCTTGCACGCGAGGCCTTCGAGAGCACCGGCTTCGTTCTCTCCCTTGAGAACCATCACTCCAGCGTTACCGCAATCGCTGATGTCGTCCTGCCGGTCGCGGTGGTCACCGAGAAGTCGGGCACCTTCCTGAACTGGGAAGGTCGTCCCCGCCCGTTCGGCGAGGTGCTGCGCGATGCGCTGATGATGTCCGATGCCGCAGTGCTCGGTCTCATTGCACAGAATCTCGGGGCGAATGTCGGTGCATCTGATGTTCCCGCACTGCGCAGGCAGATGGCATCCCTCGGTGCCTGGCAGGGTTCACGCGAGTCGGCACCGACCGTTGCACCTGCGGCAGCCGCTGGGGGAGTCGCACTCGCGACCTGGCGCTACCTACTCGATGAAGGCTCGATGCAAGACGATGAGCCGCACCTGGCCGCCACCGCGCGTTCGGCTGCAGCCGTTGTCTCTGCCGCGACTGCCGCATCACTCGGCAATCCCGCCGAGGTCACCATCTCCGGCCCGGCGGGCGCGATCGTGCTCCCGCTCGAGGTCGGCAACGTCGTCGACAACGCAGTCGTCCTGCCGATGAACTCGGCTGGCTGCGTGGTCGCTCGTGATCTGGGCGCCGGCTACGGCGAACAGGTCTCACTGCGCGCAGGAGGTGCGGCATGACCAACTCGCAGTTCGGCGTCTTCGGCGTCGACCCGTGGTGGCTGGTGATCTTGAAGGTCGTGGCGATCTTCGTGATCCTCGTGCTGCTCACCTTGTTCACCATCTGGTGGGAGCGTCGCGTTGTCTCGCGCATGCAGAACCGCATCGGTCCGAACCGCGTGGGTCCGCAGGGCCTGCTGCAGTCACTGATGGACGGCATCAAGCTTGCGCTGAAGGAAGAGATCATCCCCAAGACCGCGCACCTCGCGGTCTACTGGATCGCACCGGTCATCTCGGCCACCATGGCATTCCTCGCCTTCGCGGTGATTCCCTTTGGCCCGACTGTCTCCATCTTCGGCGTCGAGACCCCTCTTCAGCTCACTGACTTCCCGGTCTCGGTGCTTTACGTGCTGGCGATTGCCTCGATCGGCATCTACGGCATCGTGCTCGCGGGCTGGTCCTCGGGCTCGACCTACCCGCTACTCGGCGGCCTGCGCTCGAGCGCCCAGATGATCTCCTACGAGATCGCGATGGGCCTCTCCTTCGTTGCTGTCTTCCTGTACGCCGGCTCGATGTCGACCTCAGAGATTGTCTCCGCACAGCAGTCGGTCTGGTTCGGCGTGATCTTGCTGCCGTCCTTCCTTATCTACATCACCGCGATGACCGGCGAGACCAACCGCGCACCCTTCGACCTCCCCGAGGCTGAAGGCGAGCTCGTCGGCGGATTCCACACTGAGTACTCCTCGCTGAAGTTCGCACTGTTCTTCCTCGCCGAGTACATCAACATGGTCACCGTCTCTGCGCTCGCCACCACGCTCTTCCTCGGCGGATGGATGGCCCCGTGGCCGCTGTCGCTGTGGGATGGCGCGAACTCCGGCTGGTGGCCGATGCTGTGGTGGCTGCTCAAGGTGCAGATCTTTATCTTCGTCTTCATTTGGTTGCGCGGCACGCTTCCTCGCCTGCGCTACGACCAGTTCATGAAGTTCGGCTGGAAGCTGCTGATCCCGGTTTCCATCGTCTGGATCATCATCGTCGCGGTCGCGCGTGCGCTTCGCAACGATGTGAACTTCAGTAATCAGAGCCTGCTGCTCGTCGGCGCCGCGGTGATCATCTTGCTTCTGCTCGTGTCCTGGGCATTCCAGGTTCGCGCCGATCGCAAGCAGGCTGCGCTCGACGAGGCTGCTGCAGCTGAGGCCGAGTCGGTCTTCGAGGCAGCAGCGGGCGGTTTCCCCGTCCCGCCGATGCCCGGCCAGGAGTTCACCATCACCACCCGCCGTTCGATGGCAGCGAGCACGACGATCGTCGCCGACCGCGCGGTAACCGAAGCAGTCACGAGTGAGCAGGAGAATCCCGATGGCTGAGCTGCCCCAGGCCGTGCGCGGCTTCGGGGTCACCTTCATCACGATGTTCAAGAAGGTGGTCACGGAGCAGTATCCGGAGGACGCATCCAAGTACCCGCCGAAGCCTCGCTTCCACGGTCGTCACCAGCTCAACCGCTGGGCTGACGGTCTCGAGAAGTGTGTCGGCTGCGAGTTGTGTGCATGGGCCTGCCCGGCCGATGCGATCTTCGTCGAGGGTGCGAGCAACTCCGAGGAGGAGCGCTTCTCCCCGGGTGAGCGTTACGGACGCGTGTACCAGATCAATTACCTGCGCTGCATCTTCTGCGGCCTGTGCATTGAGGCGTGCCCCACTCGTGCGCTCACGATGACCAACGAGTTCGAGTTGGCTGACGACAATCGCGCCGATCTCATCTACGAGAAGAAGGACCTCCTCGCACCGATGCTGCCAGGCATGATCGCCCCGCCGCATGCGATGGTCCCGGGCACCACCGAGCAGGACTACTACGCCAACAAGATCAAGGGCGCTGACGCCAGCCAGACGGTGGTGGGCTCATGAACACTGCAGTGAACCAGGGCGAGACCATCGTCTTCTGGATCTGCGGATTCTTCGCAGTCCTCGGTGCCCTCGGCCTCATCTTCTCCAAGAAGGCCGTGCACAGTGCACTGTGGATGGCACTGACCATGATCAGCCTCGCAGTGCTCTATGTCGCTAACCAGGCTCCGTTCCTGGGCATGGTGCAGATCGTGGTGTACACCGGCGCGGTCATGATGCTCTTCCTCTTCGTGCTCATGGTGGTCGGCGTCGATTCCTCTGACTCGTTGATCGAAACCGTCAAGGGCCAGCGCATCGCCGCGATTCTGCTCGGCCTTGGCCTGGCGATCTTGCTCATCTGGGGCATCGGCAGCTCGATGACCAATGTCGGCCCGGGCAGCCTCGATGACGCCAACAGCGTCGACGGCGGCAACGTCCAGGGCATCGCTCACCTGATCTTCACCACGTACCTGGTGCCCTTCGAGGTCACCTCGGCACTGCTGATCACCGCCGCACTCGGCGCCATGGTTTTGGCCCATCGCGAGCGCTGGCTGCCGAAGCCGACGCAGTCCGAGATGTCCAAGGCTCGCTTTGCCGGTGCAGTGCACCCGGGCAACCTTCCGGCCCCTGGTGTTTATGCGCGTCACAACGCCGTCGACACTCCGGCTCTCCTGCCTGATGGCTCGGTCAGCGACATCTCCATCCCCGGTCCGCTCAAGGCCCGCGGTGATGTGCGTCCTGTCGATCACATGGAAATGGACGAAATCACGAGCATTGACGAGGGGAGCCAGTCATGAATCCGGCGAACTACGTGATTCTCTCCGCGGTGCTCTTCAGCCTCGGCGCCGTCGGCGTGCTGGTGCGCCGCAATGCGATCGTCGTGTTCATGTGTGTCGAGCTCATGCTCAATGCCGCGAACCTGGCCTTTGTGGCTTTCTCCAAGATCAACGGCAATCTCGACGGCCAGGTGATCGCCTTCTTCGTGATGGTGGTCGCGGCTGCCGAGGTCGTGGTCGGCCTGGCGATCATCGTGCAGATCTTCCGCACGCGTCGCTCGGTCTCGATCGATGAGCCGAACCTGCTGAAGTACTAGGACTATGACGAATAACGGAATGGACACCATCGTGACGAACGTGGAGGCACGTCGATGAGCCCTCTCGTCCTGAGCTCTGCGACGCTGCAGGAGGTCACCCCGGCAACGGGTGTGTTCAGCCTGATCGCGCTGCTCATCGGCCTCCCGCTCCTCGGTGCTGCCGTGCTGCTGCTCGGCGGTCGCCGCACCAATAAGTGGGGTCCGTACCTCGGCGTGCTCACGGTGGGCACCTCTGCCGTCATTGCCATCGTCATGCTCGTCAAGCTGATGGCCCTCCCGTCCGAGAGTCGCGCAATCGGCGAATCGCTGTACTCCTGGGTCTTCGCAGGTGGCTTCCAGGTCGACCTTGCCTTCCAGCTCGACCAGCTCTCAATGGTCTTCGTCCTGCTGATCACCATCGTCGGCACGTTGATCCACATCTACTCCCTTGGCTACATGTCGCATGACAAGGACAAGCGGAAGTTCTTCGGCTACCTGAACCTGTTCGTTGCCGCGATGCTGATCCTGGTTCTCGCGAATAACTTCCTGCTGCTTTATGTCGGCTGGGAAGGCGTGGGTCTGGCGTCCTACCTGCTCATCGGTTTCTGGCAGTTCAAGCCCTCCGCTGCAGCTGCGGCCAAGAAGGCATTCGTCATCAACCGCGTCGGTGACGTCGGCCTGAGCCTGGCGATCATGCTCATGTTCGTGACCTTCGGGTCGGTCACCTTCTCCGATGTCTTCGGCAGTGCGAGCCAGGCGAGCGAGGGCACACTCACGGCAATCGGCCTGCTGCTCTTGCTCGCCGCGTGCGGTAAGTCGGCACAGTTCCCGCTGCAGGCGTGGCTACTCGATGCGATGGAAGGCCCGACTCCTGTCTCGGCTCTTATCCACGCCGCCACCATGGTCACTGCGGGCGTTTACTTGATCGCTCGCAGCAATGCGATCTTCGATCGAGCTGTGTGGGCTGCCACGGCGGTGATCATCGTCGGCCTCATCACCATCTTCATGGGTGCCACGATTGGTTCAGCGAAGGACGACATCAAGAAATCCCTTGCCGGCTCGACCATGAGTCAGATCGGCTACATGGTGCTGGCCGTCGGCCTCGGCCCCATTGGCTATGTCTTCGCGATTTTCCACCTGCTCACCCATGGTGTGTTCAAGGCCGGCCTGTTCCTCGGTGCCGGTTCGGTCATGCACGGCATGAACGACAACGTGAACATGCGCCGTTACGGCGCATTGCGCGGAGCCATGGGAATCACCTTCGTGACCTTCATGGCCGGCTACTTGGCCATCATCGGCATTCCGCCGTTCGCGGGTTATTGGTCGAAGGACTCCATCGTTCACGCCGCATTCGAGAAGAGCACCCTGATCGGCGTGCTGACGATCATCGCCGCGGGTATCACCGGCTTCTACATGACCCGCATGGTGGCCATGACCTTCTTCGGCAAGGCCCGCTGGGAGGACGACGCGCATCCGCACGAGTCACCCAAGGTCATGACCATCCCGCTGATCATCTTGGCAATCGGCTCGACCTTCCTTGGTCTGGCGCTGCTCTTCTGGGGCAACATCAAGACCTGGCTCGAGCCGGTCCTGGGTCTGACCGAGGCGGAGACAGCCCTTCCCGAGCTCGCGATCATCATCATCACGCTCTCGGTAGTGATCATCGGCGCGATCATCGGCTGGGTCATGTACGCCCGTCGCGCGGTTCCGATCGAGGCCCCTCGCGGCTCATGGTTGACACGCGCGGCCCGTCAGGATCTCTACGGTGACGCGGTCAACGATGCACTCGTTGTGCGCCCGTCGTACCACCTGGCCCGCGTGCTCAACTGGTTCGATTCCCGCGCCGTCGACGGCTTCGTGAACGGAACCGCTGCATTCGTCGGCGGGGCCTCGGGCCGCATGCGCAAGTACCAGAGTGGTTTTGCACGTTCCTACGCGTTGTCGATGGTGGGTGGCGCCGTGATTGTCGTCCTCGCCCTGGTGTTGGTGAGGCTGTAATGAGCTCCTTTCCCTGGCTGACCCTCCTCGGAGTGGTGCCTCTCGTCGGAAGTCTCGTCGTGGTCTTCCTGCCGAAGGCCAAGGCTCTTCTCGCTAAGCAGGTCGCACTCGCCTTCGCAATTGTCACCTTGGTCCTCACCGTGGCCATGGCCCTGCAGTTCCAGGCTGACTCGACCGCGCAGTTCCAGTTCGTCGAGCAGCAGTCCTGGATCCCGGCATTCGGCATCTCCTATGCAGTCGGTGTCGACGGCATAGGCCTGGTGCTCGTTGCACTCGCCACCACGCTCGTACCGATCGTGATCCTGGCCGGCTGGAAGGACGCCGACAACGAGCGCGGCAGCGTGAAGGGCTACTTCGCCCTGATCCTCGTGCTCGAGACCTTGATGATCGGCGTCTTCGCCGCCACCGATGTCTTCTTGTTCTACGTCTTCTTCGAGGCGATGCTCATTCCGGTGTACTTCATGATCGGTCGCTACGGCGGCCCGCAGCGTTCCTACGCTGCCGTGAAGTTCCTGCTGTACTCGCTAGTCGGCGGCCTGTTCATGCTTGCCTCGCTGATCGGTCTCTACGTTGTCTCGGCCCAGATCACCGGGCACGGCACCTTCGACTACGCCTCGCTGGTCGGTCTCGACATAGATCCGTTCGCGCAGAAGCTTCTCTTCCTCGGCTTCTTCTTCGCCTTCGCGGTCAAGGCACCGTTGTGGCCCTTCCACACCTGGCTGCCCGATGCGGCTGCTCAGTCCAAGCCCGGCACTGCCGTGCTGCTGATCGGCGTGCTCGACAAGGTCGGCACCTTCGGCATGCTGCGCTACTGCTTGCCGATCTTCCCCGACGCTTCGTCGTTCTATGCACCGATCGTGATCGGTATGGCCTTGATTGGCATCTTCTACGGCGCCTACGTGGCCCTGGGTCAAAACGACATGAAGCGCCTGTTCGCCTACTCGTCAATGTCGCACTTCGGCTTCATCGCCCTGGGCATCTTCGTCTTCACGAGCATTGGCCAGTCGGGCTCGGTGGTCTACATGGTCGCCCACGGCCTGTCGACCGCGGCACTCTTCTTGACCGCAGGCTTCCTGATGCAGCGCAACAAGAACTCTGCGTTGATCTCCGATTACTCGGGCGTCAACAAGGTCGCACCGGTTCTCGCCGGCTTCTTCCTCATCGCTTCGCTGTCCTCACTCGCCCTGCCGGGCCTGGTCAGCTTCGTGGGCGAGTTCATGGTGCTGCTGGGTTCCTTCCAGCGCTACATGTGGGTGGGCGCGATCGCCACCTTCGGCATCGTGATTACTGCGGCCTACGTACTGCGCGTCTACCAGAAGTCGATGACCGGCCCGCTGGCCGACGGACTGTCGGGCATGAAGGATCTCGGCGGCCGCGAGATCACCGCACTCGTGCCAATTGCCGCACTGACCATCGTGCTCGGCTTCTTCCCGGCTCCAATTCTCAATGTCATCAATCCCGCGGTCGATCGCGTGATGACCACGATCGGTGCCAGTGATCCTGCCCCGACCGTGCCTAGTGCCTCCGTTGAAGGGAACGGCCAGTGAATCCCATAGCCGTGGCAGATAAGGCCCTCTTTGAGATCCCGCCGCTGGATTACAGCGCGATCGCGCCGATTCTCATCCTTTTGGGCGTGGCTGTTGTCTCAGTGTTGGTCGAGGCCTTCGCTCCTAAGCGCGCACGTCGCCCGATCCAGCTCGTGCTCGTGTTCGGCGCACTCATCGCCGCCTTCGTCGATGTTGTAACCCTCTCGGGCCTGCGCACCATCACGGCCTCCGGTTCGATTGCGATCGACGGCCCGGCGCTGGTCATGCAGGGCGCAATCTTGATTCTCGCGGCACTCGGCGCCATGCTCATGGCCGAGCGTCTGGTCGATCCCTCCGGTGATGCTTTCGCCGCGCGTGCATCTGCACTGCCGGGTTCTGAGGATGAGAAGCAGTTCACCGCTCGCGGTTACTTCCAGACTGAGGTCTGGCCGCTTTTCCTCTTCTCTGTCGCGGGCATGCTGCTGTTCGTCGCGGCCAGTGACCTGCTGCTCATGTTCGTGGCCCTTGAGGTCATGTCACTGCCGCTGTACCTACTGGTCGGCATGGCACGGCGCCGTCGCCTGCTCTCGCAGGAAGCTTCACTCAAGTACTTCCTGTTGGGTGCCTTCTCGTCGGCCTTCTTCCTGTACGGCTCGGCGCTGATCTACGGTTTCGCCGGATCGGTGAACTTCGGCTGGATCGCTGATGCGGTGTCGGGCAAGACCGGTCAGAACGCGCTGCTGCTCATTGGCGTCGCCATGATCCTTGTCGGCCTACTGTTCAAGATCGCAGCCGTGCCGTTCCATCAGTGGACTCCGGATGCCTACCAGGGCGCTCCGACCGCGGTGACTGCGTTCATGTCGACCACGGTCAAGATCGCTGCCTTCGGCGCACTGCTTCGCGTGCTCTATGTCGCCTTCGGGGGACTGCGTCTGGACTGGGCGCCGATGATGTGGATTGTCGCGATCCTCACCATGGTCGTGGGCTCGGTTATCGCCGTCACTCAGAGCGATATCAAGCGCATGCTGGCTTACTCCTCGGTTGCCCAGGCGGGCTTCATCATGGTGGGCGTCATCGCCACTAGCGCCGCGGGTCTCTCAAGCGTGCTGTTCTACCTGATCGCATACGGATTCACCACGATCGGCGCCTTCGCGGTGATCTCGATCGTTCGCGATTCGTCCGGCGAAGCCACGCATCTGTCGAAGTGGTCTGGCCTGGGCAAGAAGTCGCCTGTCACGGCAACCGTGGTGGCGTTGTTCATGCTCTCCTTCGCAGGCATTCCGCTCACGAGCGGATTCATCGGCAAGTTCGGCGTGTTTGCCGCGGCTATCGACTCGGGTGCAACCTGGCTCGTCATCGTCGCAGTCGTGGCCTCGGTGGTCTCAGCGTTCTTCTACGCCCGAGTCATCGTGATCATGTTCTTCTCCGAGCCCAATGAGAACACTGCTTCAGTCGTGGTTCCGTCAGCCTTCACGACCATCGTGATCGCCGCGGGCGCCACGGTCACTGTCGTGCTCGGAATCCTGCCGCAGCCGTTGCTCGACTTGGTCAACAATGCGGGTCTGTTCCTGCGGTAGTACCGTGCTTACATGACCGATTCCGCCAGCGGCTTCTCCACGCCGGACTCCGCCCTCGAGGCAGAGCTCTCGGCTGGTCTGGCTGAGATTGAATCGGGTATCCGTCGGGCAATCGAGAGCGACTACTCCTTTGTGACCGAGGTGTCGCGTCACCTGGTCGAAGCAGGCGGAAAGCGCTTTCGCCCGCTTCTGGTGCTGCTCTCTTCGCAATTCGGTTCAGGCATCGGCTCTGACGTCGTCAAGGCGGGCGTAGTCGTCGAACTCACCCACCTCGCGACCCTCTATCACGATGATGTGATGGACGAAGCCATGCTGCGTCGCGGTGCAGCCTCGGCGAATGCGCGCTGGGACAACTCGGTTGCCATTCTCAGCGGCGACTTCCTGTTTGCTCGTGTCTCAGGCATCCTCGCTGATCTCGGCCCTGAGGCCGTGCGCATCCAGGCCGTCACCTTCGAGCGCCTGTGCATCGGGCAGATCAAGGAGACCGTTGGCCCCAAGCCCGGCGAAGATGCCGTGAAGCATCATCTCGAGGTGCTGGCCGACAAGACCGGCTCCCTGATCGCGGCAAGCGGCTGGTACGGCGGCCTGATGTCCGGCGCTTCCGAGTCCACGATTCGCACGCTTACGGAATTCGGCGAGGCCATCGGCATCGCCTTCCAGCTGGCCGATGATCTCGTCGACATCACCTCAGAGTCCGAGCAGTCCGGCAAGACACCCGGCACTGACCTCAAGGAAGGCGTGCCCACCCTCGCCGGCCTCATTGCCCTCCAGGGCACTGAGCCTGCTGATGCACGACTTCGTGAATTGCTGTCGCGTCCGATTCCTGATGCAGCGGAGCATGCTGAGGCACTTACCTTGCTGCGTATGCACTCGGCGCTGGATGAAGCTCGTCAGCAGGCACGGGCCTGGGCTGACAAGGCTCGTTCCTGCCTGCATGAGCTTCCCGAGAACTCCGCGCGTGACGCACTTGAACTGCTGTGCGACTACGTGGTCGACCGCACCGGCTGATCACTCCTCCGGCAGGAGCTGCGCATCCGCGAGACTGGTAGCCCGCATGTGCCGTCGTGCATCGATCGTGAAGACGATCAGTGCCACCCAGATCATTGCGAAGCCGATCCACCGCATCTGCGACATCTCCTCGCCGAAGAACGCGACGCCCACGATGAACAGGCCAATCGGGGTGATGTACTGCAATAGCCCCAGGGTGCTGAAGGGTACGCGCGTGGCGGCGCCGGTGAAGAAGAGCAGCGGGATCGTGGTGATGGGACCGGCCAGCATCAACAGCAGGCTGGTTGACGGGCCGTCGGCGAAGAACACTGCGGTGCCATTGATCAGCAGGACGATCATCACGCTAAGCGCCACGGGAGTGAGCACCGCAGTCTCCACGGCAATGCTCTCAATGGCACCCCAGCCCACATACCTCTTGATGAAGCCATAGGTGGCCCACGAGAACGCCAGGATGAGCGCGATCCATGGCAGGCTTCCGTAACTCACTGTCAGCACCAGCACGGCGAGTGCGGCGATAGCGACAGCAAGCCACTGCGCAGGTCGCAGTTTTTCCTTGAGTACGAACACGCCGAGCCCGACGATGACGAGTGGGTTGATGAAGTACCCCAGCGACGCCTGCAGAGCGTGGTTGGTGCTGATCGCGATGACGTACGTGCTCCAATTTGCGGCGACGAAGATCGCGCCGAGAGCGACGAGCCCAAGGGCCTTGCGATCACCGGCGGCCACTCGTAGGCCGTGCCAGCGGCGGGTGACGGTCATGATGATCATCAGCAGCACGAAGGACCAGATGATCCGATTCGCGATGATCTCGATCGGCGCGACGTAATCGACAGCCCTGAAGTAGAACGGAAAAAGGGCCCAGATGCCATAAGCCGCGATCCCGAACAGCAATCCGATCGCTGCTCGGGACCGCGGCTCGCGGTCGTTCGTGATTAGCCGACTAACCAGGTGTCATTGCCGCGCACGAGTGCCTGCAGATCGCCGGCACCCTTCTTCTCGCGAGCCTCGTCGAGCTGCTCTCGCACGAGTCGGTCGTAGGAGGGACGCTTCACGTCGCGGAAGATGCCGATGGGGGTATCGGCCAAGGTGTGCACCTCAGAGAGGCGCGAGAGAGCGAAGGCGAGTGCGGGATCCTCGCGGTGCGCATCGTGCACCAAGAGTGCGTCCTCGCCAACCTCTGCCACGTTGGCAATGGCTACCTGGCCATCGGCGGTGCGGACGACACCCTTGTTGCCGTCCTTGCCGAACCGGATCGGCTCACCGTGCACGAGCTTGATGAGCAGGTCATCAGCGGTCTCGGCATCCTTGAGCTGCTCCCAGGCACCATCGTTGAAGATATTGCAGTTCTGGTAGATCTCGACGAGTGCAGTGCCCTCGTGGGCTGCAGCTGCGGCGAGCACCGAGCTCAGGTGCTTGCGATCGGAATCGATCGAGCGGGCCACGAAGGTCGCCTCGGCGCCCAGTGCAAGTGACACCGGGTTGAAGGAGTAGTCGACCGAACCCTGCGGGGTCGACTTCGTGATCTTGCCCTGCTCGGAGGTGGGGGAGTACTGGCCCTTGGTCAAGCCGTAGATGCGGTTGTTGAAGAGCAGGATCTTCAGGTTCACGTTGCGGCGCAGTGCGTGAATCAGGTGATTGCCACCGATCGAGAGTGCATCGCCGTCACCGGTGACCACCCAGACCGACAGGTCAGGGCGAGAAACCGAGAGGCCGGTCGCAATGGCCGGGGCGCGGCCATGGATGGAGTGCAGGCCGTAGGTGTTCATGTAGTACGGGAAGCGGCTGGAGCAGCCGATGCCCGAGATGAAAACGATGTTCTCCTTGGCCAGGCCGAGCTCGGGCATGAAGCCCTGCACGGTCGACAAGATGGAGTAGTCGCCGCAGCCGGGGCACCAGCGCACTTCCTGGTCGGACTTGAAGTCCTTGGCCGACTGAGTGACGTCGGTCTTGGGAACCAGACTCAGGGCGGGGAGGTCGTTGATTGTCATGACGCGTGCTCCTTAAAGGCTCTTGAGAACATCGGTGATGACGCCTGCCAGCTCGTCAGTCTTGAAGGGCAGGCCGCGAACCTGGTTGTAGTTCACGGTGTCGACGAGGTACTTCGCGCGCAGCAGCATGTTGAGCTGACCGAGGTTCATCTCGGGGACGATCACGCGGTCGTACTTGGCCAGGACCTCGCCGAGGTTCGACGGGAACGGGTTCAAGTGGCGGATGTGCGCCTGCGCGACATCGAGCCCTGCGTCGCGCACCAGCGTGCATGCACCACCGATCGGACCGAAGGTCGAGCCCCAGCCGATAACCAGGACCCGCGCCTTGCCGCTCGGGTCGTCGACGACGATCGGGTCAATGGTGCGAGCAATCGCATCGACCTTGGCCTGGCGAATGCGCACCATCTTGTCGTGGTTGTCGGGGTCGTAGGAGATTCCTCCGGCGCCGTCAGCCTTCTCGATACCGCCGATGCGGTGCTCGAGGCCCTTGGTGCCGGGCACTGCCCACGGGCGAGCCAGGGTCTCGGGATCGCGCAGGTACGGCCAGAAGTCCTTGGTGCCGTCGGGCAGCTCGTGATTGGGCTCGGTGGTGAAGTTCGGCTCGATCTTCGCCAAGGTGGTGGTGTCGGGAACCAGCCAGGGCTCAGAGCCATTGGCCAGGTAGCCATCGGAGAGCAGGAACACCGGGGTGCGGTACTCGATGGCAATTCGGGCTGCCTCGATGGCGGCGAAGAAGCAGTCGCTGGGCGACTGCGGCGCCACGATCGGCACAGGTGCCTCGCCGTTGCGGCCGAACATGGCCTGCAAGAGGTCTGCTTGCTCAGTCTTGGTCGGCAGGCCGGTGGACGGGCCACCGCGCTGGACGTCGACGATGACCAGCGGGAGTTCGAGCATTACTCCGAGGCCGATGGCCTCCGACTTCAGTGCGATACCCGGGCCAGAGGTGGTGGTGATGCCTAGGGCGCCACCGTAGGCCGCGCCGATCGCAGAGGTGACACCGGCGATTTCATCCTCGGCCTGGAAGGTCGTGATGCCGAAATTCTTGTACTTGCTGAGCTCGTGAAGGATGTCGGACGCCGGGGTGATCGGGTAGGTGCCCAAGAAGATCGGCAGGTCGCTGAGCTGGCCAGCGGCGATGAGACCGAGCGACAGCGCGAGGTTGCCGTGGATGTTGCGGTACTCGCCGGTCGGCATCGGTGCTGGCTTGACCTCGTACTGCACTGCGAACGACTCAGTGGTCTCACCGAATGACCAGCCGGCTTCGTAGGCAGCGATGTTGGCCTTGAGGATCTCCGGCTTCTTGCCGAACTTGGAGGTCAGGAAGTCGATGGTGCCCTGGCTCGGGCGGTCGTAGAGCCAGCACAGCATGCCGAGGGCGAACATGTTCTTCGCGCGCTCGGCCTCCTTCTTGGACAGGTCGAAGTCCTTGAGTGCCTCAACGGTCATCGAGGTCAGCGCGATCGGGATCACGTTGTAGCCCTCGAGTGATTCGTCCTCGAGCGGGTTGGCGGTGTAGCCGACCTTCTCGTAGGCGCGCTTGCCGAACTCGTCGGTGTTGACGATCAACGTGCCGCCGGCACGAAGCAGCTTGAGGTTGGCCTTCAGGGCCGCCGGGTTCATCGCGACCAGCACATCGGGGGCATCGCCGGGGGTCGAGATCGCGTGATCGGCAAAGTGCAACTGGAAGGCGGAGACACCCGGAATGGTTCCGGCAGGTGCGCGGATCTCGGCGGGGAAGTCGGGCAGGGTCTTCAGGTCATTGCCCAGGCCTGCGGTCTCGGAGGTGAACCGGTCACCGGTGAGCTGCATGCCGTCACCGGAATCACCGGCGAATCGAATGATGACCTGGCTGAGTTGAACGACCTGCTTGGCCACGGGCCCACCTTCGCTGGAGCTATGTGAATGTATGTAAACCTGGGGATGACGCACGGATTACTACTTTGTTGAATCCAAGTGGAGTAAGCCGCCGACTTCAACCCAAATTCAGCATATAAGAGGTGATATGCGCCTCATGGGACCGCGCAGCCTCGCCGCGAACTCCAATAGCCTGGACCCATGACCTCGGCCCGCCACTACAGCGTCCCGGGAGTTCCCGGTTTGGCTGTTGGCGTTCTCGATATCGGCCTGGCCTGCTGCTCCCTGGAGATCGCCGCGGCCGTCACGGCCGGCCTCCTTGTCCCTTCCGACTCCGGCTCCGCGGAATCCTCGGTCCTCCTGGTTTCTGGCACGGTCACCGACGCGATGGCCCCTGCAGTGCTCTCCGCCTGGAACGCCCTCCCGGAGCCGCGTCGTGCGGTCTCCTTCGGCGCATGTGCCAACACCGGTGGCCCGTACTGGGATGCCCCTACCGTGCTCAAGGGCGTCGATCAGGTGATCCCGATTGAGGTCTACGTGCCGGGCTGCCCGCCCCGCCCCGAGGCTCTGATCGCTGGTCTTGCTGAACTGGCAGCACGATGAGGCGCGTTCCGGTCTCTGATTGGGTCACGGAGCTCGCCGCCTGCCAGGCGGCCGGCTTCGACTGCTTCGGCATGATCGCCGGCGTCGATCGAGTTGAGTCGATTGAGGTCATCGCGTCGGTGGTGCGGAGTTCTGACGCATCCTGTGAACTCATGTCGACCACCCTTGATGCGGATCGCACTGTCGCGTCGATTGCGCATGTGTACACCGGCGCTGCCTGGTACGAGCGCGAGCTCGCCGAGATGTTTGGCGTACTCGTCGCAGGGGCTGGTGATGATCGACCGCTGCTTCGTCGTACCGATGAAGGTGCGCCCACACTTCTCAAGAGCACGATTCTCGGAGCTCGCGTTCTCACTCCATGGCCCGGCGATGCCGATGCAGGCGACGACGCGAAGGCCAACCGACGCAGGCAGCGAGCTGTCGGCGTTGCCGAGGGCTGGCTTGTCGACGAGAGCGGCTCAGATGACTGAGCGTGTCATTCCGCCGAATGCGCATTCGCTGATCGGCCTGAATCCAGAAGCCTGCACTTCATGCATGATCTGCGTGCGCGAGTGCCCGGTGTGGTGCATCGATCTCGCGAGCCACACGCACGAGGTAACCGAGGAAGGCGCGCGACGTCCGAAAGTCGTTCACGTGCTTGATGAATTCACGATCGACTTCGGTGCATGCATGTACTGCGGCATCTGCGTGGACGTCTGCCCATTTGATGCACTGGCATGGTCAAGCGAGATCGATCCATCCGCGCACGCGGCTGGTGGCCTGGTGCACGGCATTGATCAACTAGTGAAGTGGTTCCCGGCTAGCGGTAGTTGACGAACTGGGTCGCGAAGTCGAGATCGGCTTCCTTGACCAGACGCTGCACTTCCTGCAGGTCATCGCGGCTCTTGCTCGTCACGCGAAGCTCTTCGCCCATGACCTGAGTCTTGACGGTCTTGGGGCCCTCGTCACGAATGAGCTTGCCGATCTTCTTGGCCTGCTCCTGGCTGATGCCATCCTTGAAGGTGCCGGAGATCTTGTACTCCTTGCCCGACGAGCGGGGATCTTGAGCCTCGAAGCACTTCAGCGAGAGTCCGCGCTTGATCAGCTTCTCGCGGAAGACGTCGAGTGCTGCCTTGGCGCGCTCCTCGGTACCCGAGGTGATCTCGACGCCCATGTCACCCTTCCACTCAATCGTGGTGTCGGTGTTCTTGAAGTCGAAGCGCTGCGCGAGTTCCTTCGCGGTCTGATTCAGGGCGTTATCGGCCTCCTGATGGTCGACCTTGGAAACGATGTCGAAGCTGCTGTCGGCCACTGATCCTCCTGAGTGCGGGTGAAACTGCTGGGCCACATTCTGTCGTACTCGAGAGCCTGTATTGTTCTCCCGCAGCCCCTCGTGGGCTGTAAGGCGGGTTGCCCGAGCGGCCAATGGGAGCGGACTGTAAATCCGTCGGTTTTACCTTCGATGGTTCGAATCCATCACCCGCCACAAGAAGGACCGGTTGCCCCTGGCAACCGGTCCTCTTCGTTAGTCGAACGGGTAGACGACCCCGGTGAGCTCCTCGCTGGCCGTCCAGAGCCGGGCTGCATCGGCGACATCGGCGGCCCGGGCATTGCGATCGACGAGCTGCGGGTACCCGCGCATCTCCATGAAGCCATTCGGGCCTACGTACGAATCACCCGGCAGGCCAGGGGCCGTGGCCGCGAAGAGGGTGGGCAGGGCGCCCATGGCGGCGCTCTGGGCGAGCAGGTGGTTGCCCCAGGTGGTGACACGGGCCTGCATGCTGCGTCCGCGCATGTGGGCGCTGCGAGTCTGCAGGTGAGTGTGGGCGTACCCGGGGTGAGCGGCCATTGCCTTGATCGAGAGGTGGGCTAGGTCAAGGCGGCGCTGGAGCTCGCCGGTGAACAGCAGATTCGCGAGTTTGCTCTGGCCATAGGCGCCCCATGCGCGGTAGGTGCCTTGGCCGCGGAAGGTCTCGAGGTCGAGATGACCCAGTCGGTGGGCGCCGGAGGAGACGGTCACGACTCGTGAGCGATGTCTGGCCACGAGGGCCGGAAAAAGAAGGCCGGTGAGGGCGAAGTGCCCCAGGTGATTAGTTCCGATCTGCATTTCGAAGCCATCAGCGGTCAGGTGGCGGGGGATCGCCATGACGCCGGCGTTGTTGATGAGCAGGTCAAGGCCCAGGGGGTGAAGTGAGGACCACTGTCCGGCGAACTCACGGACGGAAGTCAGGCTCGCAA
Organism: Actinomycetota bacterium; assembly: GCA_947449035.1. GTDB lineage: Bacteria > Actinomycetota > Actinomycetes > S36-B12 > S36-B12 > CAIKZY01. The sequence continues at coordinate 11,462 of CANFQC010000027.1, read as the reverse complement.
GATCAAGGTGACCCACGGTGACATCGGCCGAGGGGAAGGTTCGGCGAATCTCTGCCGCGGCGTGCTCTCCCTTGGCCGTATCGCGCACAGCCATGGTCACCTGGGCGCCGCACCCGGCCAGGGCGAGTGCCGTCTCGTAGCCGAGGCCGGAATTAGCGCCAGTGACGAGTGCAGTTCGGCCGGTCAGATCGGGCAGGTCAGCGGTAGTCCAAGGCATGTCTCCAGTGTCACGCTGAACCATCCATGGGGCAACTACGGGGTTGCCGGACCCGATTTCCCCATGAGGGGATCCCCCCTGTACGCTTGCCAGGCTTCACGCCCCTTTAGCTCAGTCGGCAGAGCGTCTCCATGGTAAGGAGAAGGTCTACGGTTCGATTCCGTAAAGGGGCTCGGCTGATGAGGAGTCGGTAGGCCTCATCGCACGGCGGGGTAGCTCAGTTGGCAGAGCAAGCGGCTCATAATCGCTGTGTCGCCGGTTCAAATCCGGCCTCCGCTACCACCTTGGAAGCTCCCGCCTCCAAGACCAGCACCACCCGAACGCACGTCCAGACGAAAGAGGAAGTCCAATGGCCAAGGCCAGCGACATTCGCCCCAAGATCACCATGGCCTGTGAGGACTGCAAGCACCGGAACTACATCACCAAGAAGAACCGGCGCAATGATCCTGACCGTCTCGAGGCCAAGAAGTACTGCCCGAACTGCAATAAGCACACGGCTCACAAAGAGACCCGCTAGTCCCAGGGCCCTCGAGCCTTAGAGTCCGCATGGCACTCAATCAGGAGTTCGTCGGTCGTAGCTTCCCGCCCAGCCCGGTGTATCAGGTCGGGCGGGAGAAGATCCGCGAGTTCGCGACAGCGATCGGCGACTCCAACCCCGTCTTTCACGACCCGGCCGCTGCTGTTGCACTCGGTTATTCCGACATCATCGCGCCGCCGACTTTTGCGATCATCGTCTCGCTCAAGGCTGTCACCGGTGTCGCCCACGATCCCGAACTAGGACTCGACTACTCGCGCGTGGTTCACGGCGACCAGCGATTCGTGTACACCCGCCCGATCTGTGCCGGAGACGAACTCGTCGTCACTGCCACCATTGAGAGCGCACGCACCGTTGCTGGCAATGACATGCTGAGCGCTCGCGCTGATGTCGCCACTACCGCCGGTGAGCATGTCGTCACCACCTACTCGACCATCGTGGCCCGCGCTGCAGAGGAGGCCGGAGCATGATCCCCGCCTTCGCAGACATCGAGGTCGGCTACGAGTTGCCCGCGCAGGATTTCCCCATCACCCGCGCCGATCTCGTGCGCTACTGCGGCGCTTCTGGTGACTTCAACGTCATTCACTGGAACGAGCGCGTTGCCACGTCGGTCGGCCTGCCCAATGTCATTGCCCACGGCATGTTCACCATGGCTGAGGCAGTACGCGTGGTTACCGACTGGCTCGGCGACCCTGGCGCACTCCTTGACTACGGCTGCCGATTCACTCGCCCTGTTGTCGTGCCCGACGATGACAAGGGCGCCACTGTGACGGTGAACGCGAAGGTCACCGAGAAGCGCGATGACAACACGGTGCTGATCACCATCAGCGCATCGTGCGATGACGCCACTGTCCTGGGTAAGGCCCAGGCCATCGTCCGACTGCCGTGAGCATGTCGACCCCTCCTGCTGAGGTCATCTCTCTCGCGGACGCACGTGCCCAGGCTCGTGTTGATAAGGATTTCGCGCGCTCTGACGAACTACGCGATGCCATCGCAGCCGCGGGCTGGCTGATCAAGGACTCTTCCGACGGTTACGTGCTCAGCGAGAGGCCGCCCTTCGAGGTTGTTGCAACAATCGGTGCGCTTGCTGAGCAATCACCGCGAGTCCAGACCTCGTTGTGCACGATCGGTGTCATCGTCGACGGATGGCCCGATGACTTGCGCACCTGCCTGGATGCATTGATCACTCATGCCCCCGATGGTGCCGTTGTCATGGCACTCGATCTTGGCAATGTCGATGGTGCGGGGTTGGTGCTGCACGAGTACGCGTTGGCGCATCCCTCGCGCATCATTGAATTGCATTGCGCGCAGACTCTTCAGCAGTGTGGGTGGTCGGCGGCTGTCACATCTCTTCTGAACATCTCTGCAGCACGTGTGCACATCATCATGGATCTCTCCTCGGTACTCGAGGGCGACGCGGTCACCCCGTTGGTCGCAGCTGTCGACGGTACGATCGTCGGTGCGGGCTGGAAGGGCGCCAATGTCGATGTCGATGATGCCTGGCGCTCGGTGAGTGACGCCGGTCCTGGCGAGGTCGACGTACTGCTCGGCTACTTCGCTGCACTTGATCGCGACGCTGCACTGGTCACGCCCCCGAACCCGAAGGCGAAGTTCTACCGCAATGCCGATCTCGAGTGGTCGCTTGCGCTGCGTGCCGCCGGCGGCTCTCTCGTCGTTCCCGTTCTCGACCTGCCGGTGCGCCAGGACCGCCACCGCGGGTATCACGATTCCGATCCGGCATATCGCGACAAGGAGTCGCGCAAGAATTACGACCGAATTCTGCAGTCGTACCGCGGTCGCGACGAGATCCTGCATCGCTGATCTGTGTACCGTGCTCCTCATGACCAGTCGTCCGGCGCTCGCTGACCTGACGACCTTCCGCATCGGCGGTCCGATCGACTCACTTGTCGTAGCCACCACTGAACTCGAGCTGATCGAGGCGGTACGCGCCGCTGATGAGGCCGGCACTCGTGTCCTGCTCATTGGCGGCGGAAGCAATCTGTTGTGCTCAGATGCGGGTTTCGACGGCACTGTCATTGCAATCCGCACTCGTGGACTCGAAGTGGTCGAGATCGGCACTCGCGTTGAGCTGACTGTTGCCGCGGGCGAGTCCTGGGATGCACTCGTATCGCGTGCAGTGGGCCAGGGCTGGTCGGGCATTGAGGCGTTGTCCGGAATTCCTGGTCTGGTCGGGGCTACACCCGTGCAAAACGTTGGTGCCTACGGCCAGGATGTCTCGCAGGTGATCCGCGAGGTGCGCGCGTGGGATCGCACAACGTCGGCACTCGTGACCTTGTCGGCAAGCGACTGCGAATTCGGTTACCGCTCAAGTCTCTATAAGCGCGAGCCAGATCGCTTCGTAGTTCTAGAGGTGGTGTTCGAACTGACCGCGGGTGATCGCGGATCGGTGGAGTACTCACAGCTCGCGCGTCAGCTTGATGTGAATGTGGGAGATGAGCTCCCATTGGCGAGGATTCGTGAAGCGGTGCTAGCTCTTCGTCGCGAGAAGGGCATGGTGCTCGATGATGACGACACTGATACCTGGAGCGCGGGTTCCTTTTTCACCAATCCGATCATCGACATTGTCACGGCCACCACGGTTCCGGGGGATTGCCCGCGCTATCCGAGTGATGCCGGCGTGAAGTTGAGCGCTGCATGGTTGATCGAGAACGCCGGAATCGAGCGCGGTTTCGGAGTGAGCGCCGACTCGCGTGCCCGCGTATCCACCAAGCACACCCTTGCGCTCACCAACACCGGTGGTGCAACGGCCGCAGAGATACGAGAACTCGCCGACGTCATGCGCCGACGAGTTCTCGAAGTTTTCGGGATCGAGCTCGTGCCCGAGCCGCAGTTAGCTGGCTTCTGACAGAAGTTTCTGCATCCGAGTGACACCCTCGGTGATGTCTGCATCACCGAGTGCGTATGACAGACGCAGGTAGCCGGGAGTACCAAAGGCCTCGCCGGGAACGACTGCGACCTCAGCCTCGTCGAGGATGATATTCGCGAGCTCGGCAGATGATCCGATGGTCTTGCCGCGCAGCGTCTTTCCAATCAGGGCCTTGACTGACGGGTACACGTAGAACGCACCCTCAGGTGTCGGGCACTCGACGCCGTCGATCTCATTGAGCATTGCGACAATCAGCTTGCGGCGGCGATCGAAGGCAACCTTCATCTCGTCAACTGCAGCGAGATCACCCGAGACAGCGGCGATTGCCGCAGCCTGCGCCACGTTCGAGACATTCGAGGTCGCGTGTGACTGCAGGTTGGTGGCTGCCTTGATGACGTCAGCAGGGCCAATAAGCCACCCGACGCGCCAGCCGGTCATCGCATAGGTCTTGGCGACGCCGTTGACGATGACACAGGTATCGGCGAGACCGGGCACGAGTACCGGCATCGAGCTGAACTCGGCATCTCCGTACACGAGGTGCTCGTAGATCTCGTCGGTGACGACCCAGATTCCGTGGGCCAGGGCCCACTCACCGATGGCCTTGACCTCGGCGGGGGAGTACACGGCGCCGGTCGGGTTCGACGGCGAAACGAAAACGAGCAGCTTCGTGCGGGGGGTGCGTGCTGCCTCGAGCTGGTCGACCGTGGCGCGGTAACCGCTGGTTTCGTCGGTCATGACCTCGACAGGCACGCCACCAGCAAGGCGGATTGCTTCCGGGTAGGTGGTCCAGTACGGGGCGGGCAAGATCGCCTCGTCGCCGGGATCGAGCAGGGTCGCGAAGGCGTTGTAGAGGGCTTGCTTGCCGCCATTGGTCACGAGCACCTGGGCTGCAGTGACCGAGTAGCCGCTGTCGCGCATGGTCTTGGCCGCGATGGCCTCCTTGAGCTCGGGCAGGCCGCCGGCCGGGGTGTAGCGGTGCATGGCCGGCACGCGGCAGGCTGCCACGGCCGCCTCGACGATGTAGTCAGGGGTCGGGAAGTCGGGCTCACCGGCTCCGAAGCCGATAACCGGTCGCCCGGCGGCCTTGAGGGCCTTGGCCTTGGCGTCAACGGCCAGCGTGGCCGACTCGGTGATGGAGGAGATGCGGGCGGAGATTCGTGAGGTCATGTGCCTATTGTTCCAGGCTCGCTCGGGTGCGCTGATCGGGTATCCGTAGGGGTGCCGATCGGCGCTTGGGACGGCCCGAAATGCCCGATTGGACCGTCCTTCGGCGGGGGCCGTAGACTCACTCCTCCGTAAGGAAGCTTGGCGGCAGCCTGCCCAAAGGCAGCCGACTTCTCCTCACAAAGGGTCGTAGCTCAACTGGCAGAGCACCGGTCTCCAAAACCGGGGGTTGGGGGTTCAAGTCCCTCCGGCCCTGCGGAGCGGTCATACGGCCGCGCAGCAGGTTGCACCACCAGCACTATCCAGGTTCACGAAGAGAAGGCAGTCATGACAGACACCGACACGTCAGAGCGTTCGAGCTCAGACGCGCGTCGTTCGCGCGGGAACATCTTCTCGCGCATCGCGCTGTTCATTCGCCAGATCATCGTCGAACTGCGCAAGGTCATCTGGCCCACTCGCAAGGAGTTGATTGCGTACACGACGGTCGTCATCGTGTTCGTCGCAGTCATCTCGGCGATCATCGCCGGCTTCGACTACATCTTCACTAAGGGAGTCCTGCTCATCTTCGGATGATCACGCTCACTTCCCCCACCCTGTTCGTCTATTAAGGAGAATGACCGCCGTGTCCGATCTGGACCAAGATTTCGCCGCTGATGACTTCGAGGCAGAGGCTGCCGCTGTGCTGTCCGCCGCGGAGGAGATCGCCGAGACGGCGGCTGCGGATGTCGTGACCACTGCCGCACTCGACGCGGAGATCGAAGCCGAACTGATCGTCGATGCTGCCGTGATCGAGATCGAGGCTGAGGTTGCTGCCGAGATCGAAGAGGAAGAGGACGAAGACCCTGTCGCCGCGTTCAAGGAGCAGATGCGTATCTCTCCCGGTGACTGGTACGTCATTCACTCTTACGCCGGCTACGAGAACAAGGTCAAGGGCAACCTTGAGAGCCGCGTCATCAGCCTCAATGTCGAGGACTACATCTTCCAGATCGAAGTTCCGATGGAAGAGGTCACCGAGATCAAGAGCGGCGTGCGCAAGCTCGTCCGCCGCAACAAGTTCCCCGGTTACGTGCTCGTCCGCATGGAGCTCACCGATGAGTCGTGGGGCGTCGTGCGCCACACCCCCGGTGTAACTGGCTTCGTTGGTCACGGTCACCAGCCCGCTCCGCTGACCCTCGATGAGGTCGTCGCGATCCTCGCTCCCGTTCCCGAGAAGAAGGCTGGCGCACCTGGTGCACCTGCAACTGCGGGCGGTTCCTCGTCGAGCGCACCGGCTATCGAGATCGACTTCTCGATCGGCGACTCCGTCACCGTGGTCGATGGTCCGTTCGCCACACTTCACGCGTCCATCTCCGAGATCAACATCGAGGCCCAGAAGGTCACCGGTCTGGTCGAGATCTTCGGTCGCGAGACTCCCGTGGAGCTGGCCTTCAGCCAGATCCAGAAGAACGACTGAACTTCTGCGGGGTAACCCGCAGATTGCACGGCCCTCGCGGGGAACTCGCGAGGTAATCACACAGGTAAGGACCCGAATCACCATGGCACCCAAGAAGAAGAAGGTTGCCGGCCTGATCAAGCTCCAAATTCAGGCAGGCGCCGCTAATCCTGCGCCGCCCGTTGGCCCTGCACTTGGCCAGCACGGCGTGAACATCATGGATTTCTGCAAGGCCTACAACGCGGCCACGGAATCCCAGCGCGGCAACATCATTCCCGTCGAGATCACGGTCTACGAAGACCGCACCTTCGACTTCGTCCTGAAGACCCCGCCGGCTTCTCGCCTCATTCTCAAGGCCGCAGGCCTGGAGAAGGGTTCGGGCGAGCCGCACAAGGTCAAGGCCGGATCCATCACCTCGGATCAGGTCCGCGAGATCGCCACCACCAAGATGCCCGATCTCAATGCCAATGACATCGATGCTGCGATGAAGATCATCGAAGGCACCGCTCGCCAGATGGGCATCACCGTTTCCTAACGGAAACCCCAAAATTCCGATTCACGTGGGAGAGCCTGCGCGGCTCACTAACCACAACCTGCGAAGGAGCAGAAAATGAAGCGCAGCAAGGCATACCGCGCCGCCGCTGAGATGTTCAACGCTGACGAGCTGTACTCACCGCTCTCGGCCGTTCGTCTCGTCAAGGCTGGTGTAGCAAGCAAGTTCGATCCGACCGTCGAGGTCTCCATGCGTTTGGGCGTTGACCCCCGCAAGGCAGACCAGATGGTGCGTGGCACCGTCAACCTTCCGCACGGCACCGGCAAGACCGCCCGGGTCCTGGTCTTCGCCAACGGCGAGAAGGCTGACGAAGCACGCGCGGCAGGAGCCGACTTCGTCGGTTCTGATGAGCTCATCGAGAAGGTGCGCGGAGGCTGGACTGATTTCGACGCCGCCGTCTGCACGCCCGATCTGATGGGCAAGGTCGGAACCCTGGGCAAGGTGCTTGGTCCCCGTGGCCTCATGCCGAACCCCAAGACTGGCACCGTCACCATGGATGTCGCGAAGGCAGTCGATGACATCAAGGGCGGCAAGATCGAATTCCGCGTCGACAAGCACTCCAACCTGCAGTTCCCGATTGGCAAGGCCTCGTTCTCCGAGACCCAGCTCGTCGAGAACTACGCAGCAGCCCTCGACGAGGTCCTGCGCCTGAAGCCGTCCGCGGCCAAGGGTCGTTACATCAAGAAGGCAACCTTCTCCTCGACCATGGGTCCGGGCGTGCAGGTTGACTCCAACCGCGTCAAGAACCTCACTGTGGACGACGACATCTAGTCGTCTCGAAGCGATCAACGAAGGGGCAGCCATCGGCTGCCCCTTCGTTGATTTACGGCAAACCGATTGACCGCTGTTTATGCCCACGACACACTGGCAGGGCTGCCGATTGTCGGCGTGAGTTCTTGATGTTCGGACGGAGTCGCATGAACGGGGTGCCGGTCGACTCGGCGATCTCACTGCGCGATGTCTCCATTCGTCTGTCCGGCCTGCAGATCCTCGACTCCGTCAGTATCGATGTCCCGAAGGGGGCTGTCACCGGGCTGATCGGTCCCAATGGCGCCGGTAAGACCACCGTCTTCAATGTGCTCTCCGGCTTCTTGTCCGCAGACTCCGGCACTGTCGCCTTTAATGGCGTGCAGCAGCGGCGCATCAAGCCACAACGACTCACCAAGCTCGGCGTAGCGCGCAGTCTCCAGGGAGTCGGTCTCTTCGCGACCTTGTCGGCACTCGACAACGTCATGCTCGGTGGCTCATCGTCGATACGCACGGGCATCATCGCCGACGGCCTGGCGATGCCCTGGGCTGATGTGCGCATTGCGCGGCTTCGTGAGCGATCCCTCGCCGTGATGGCTGAGCTCGGTGTCGCAGACGCGCGTGACCGTTTTCCGTCCGAGCTTCCGTATCCCGTGCAAAAGCGCGTCGCTCTCGCCCGTGCATTGGTCAGTGACCCATCCATTGTCATGCTCGATGAGCCGGCCGGTGGCGTGAGTGTCGGCGACATCGCCGAACTCGGTGCGCTCATTCGCAGCTGGACACCGCAACGCACCGTTCTTCTAGTCGAGCATCACATGGATCTCGTGATGAACGTGTGCGACCTCATTTGGGTTCTCGACGCCGGCAAGGTGATCGCCTCCGGTACGCCCGAGGAAATCCGCAATAACCCCGCGGTCCTCGAGGCCTACCTCGGTCACGAGGAGGCCAGCTGATGCTCGAGGTCAAGCAGCTCAGTGTCAGCTTCGGTGCGGTGCGCGCACTCGATTCGGTCAGCCTTGTCGTGCCACGTGGCGAGGTGACTGCGGTTATCGGTGCGAACGGAGCCGGCAAGTCCACGCTCATGCGCACCTTGGCCGGGCTCGTGAAGCCCGTCTCTGGCACGGCAGAACTCGATGGCGTTGTCGTGACCGGTCGTTCCCCCGAGGACATCGTCCGTTCCGGCATGGCGCTCGTTCCCGAGGGTCGTTCGACGATCCCCGAGCTCACCGTCGAGGAGAACCTGCATCTCGGAGGGCTCTGGCGACCGAGTGCGGAACGCAAGGCCACCTCCGCAGAGATCTACGAGATGTTCCCTGTTCTCGCGGAGCGTCGGCGGATGCGCTCTGACACTTTGTCTGGCGGTGAGCGGCAACAACTCGCCATCGGTCGCGCGTTGATGTGCGATCCGACCTGCCTCCTGCTTGATGAGCCCTCGCTCGGACTCGCGCCATTGATCGTTACTCAAATCCTGCAACTAGTGAGTCAGCTCGCGCGGGAGAAGAACCTGGCTGTGCTGCTGGTTGAACAAAATGCGGTGACGGCACTTCGTGTCGCAACCACGGGCATCATCATGAATCTCGGGAATGTTGTCAGGGTCGGTACTGCGGAAGAGATCGCTGCCGATGACGAACTACGCGATGCGTACCTGGGCTCGTAGGCGCTGACATGACCACATTCATCGACTACCTCCTAGGTGGATTCTCCAGCGGCGCTGTCATTGCGCTGTTCGCTCTGGCGCTTGTGCTCGTCTGGCGTTCGACACGAATCGTGAACTTCGCGCAGGTTGGTCAGGCCATGTTCACGACCTTCATCGCCCTGGCGGTTCAGGTCGCTACGGGTTCGTGGATTCTCGCGCTGCTCGCCGGTCTTGTCGCCGGAGCAATTCTCGGACTGATTGTGTACGCGCTGGTGCTGCGGCCCGTGCAGCGGCTCGACACTTCGGGTTCGATTATCGCGACCTTCGGAGTGCTCATCTCGCTGCAGGCGCTTGCCTCGATGATCTGGGGCGGCGACCCGAAGTCGTTTGCGCCGCCGGTGGCGAATAACGGCCTCGAGATCGGCGGACGCATCTGGCCCATCTCCTGGTACGACGTACTCGTCTACGCCGTCACGGCAGTGCTTGTCGTCGCTCTCACGCTTCTCTTCACGCGCACCTCACTCGGCCTGTCGATGAGAGCCTCGGCCTTCAACCCAGAAGTTGCCAAGCTCTCCGGCATTCGCGTCAATCGCATGCTGGCCTTCGGCTGGGCTCTCGCCGGCGTCGTGGGCGCTGTCGCGGGCGTTCTCATCGCGCCAACTGCGAGCCTGTCGCCCAATAGCTTCGACATCCTTCTCATCTTCGCCTTCACGGCCGCGGTCGTCGGCGGTCTCGACAGTCTCATTGGTGCGGTGGCCTTTGGTGTGGGCACAGGTTTGGTGCTCGCCCTGGTCACCGGATACGGCGAGGCCGGTGATGCGCCGATCGTCGTGCTCATTTTGCTGGCGATCACCTTGGTCGTGCGCCCCGGTGGCGCATTCGGTCGCGGTAAGTCGAGGGCGGTGTAGTGATGCCCACTTGGCTGCGAAACTCGCGTCTTCTCATTCACGCCCCGCTCTTCATTGCGATCTGGCTGGTGCTCTCGCGCCTGAACGTGATGGTCGAACCGCTCATGAGTTACTACCTCGCTCTCGCGGCGATGTATGCGACTGCGATGTTCGGCATGGTGATTCTGGTAGGCCTGTCGGGCCAGGTATCGCTGGGCAATGGCGCCCTGATGGCCGTAGGTGGTTACGTCTTTGCAGTGACGAGCTTGAACTGGCAGACAGTTCCGATCCTCGGCATGCAATGGAATGCAGTGTGGTCGGTCATCTTCGCTGGGCTCGGGGGAGTGATCGCAGGTCTGATCATCGGTCTGCTCGCTGCGCGATTGCGAGGTCCGTATCTGGCCGGCCTGACCCTCGGTATCGCGGTCGGGCTTCCGTCGATTGCTGCTCGATTCCCCGGCGTCCTCGGTGGCAGCCAGGGCTTGATGCTCACAGTTCCGTATCCCGAGGGTGGCTACATCGCTGAAAGCGCCGCAGCCGCGGACGCCGCGGTTGCGAGCGACACGGCAGCTCTCGATCAGGCACTCGCTGGTGCGAGTGCTGCACCGTCCGATGCTGCGTCGTCATCGTCGGACATGCTCACGCCGTCTGATGTCACCGGGTCGACCTCGCCTGACGACATGCTCACGCCGTCCGATGTCACCGGGTCGACCTCGCCTGACGACATGCTCACGCCTTCGGACGTCACCGGATCGACCTCGCCCGACGACATGCTCACGCCGTCCGATGTCCCCGGCGCTGGGTCGAGTGCATCCGCGGATCCCGTCCCCGTGCCTTCCGCGTCGGCGATCTCGTCGACACCCACCGGAACGATCACCGATGTCGGCTTCGTGCTTGAGCAGTGGCAGGCGTCCGTGTCGATTGCCGTGGCGTGCATCGCCGGCTTCGTGGCACTCAACCTGGTGCGCGGCCGACAAGGGCGGGTGTGGAAGGCAGTACGTGATGATCCGATCGCGGCTGCGCTCTCGGGTATCTCGCCGGCTGCATCAAAGGTCTCTGCCTTTGTCGTGAGCAGTCTGTTTGCCGCCCTGGCCGGTGCAGTCTTCGCTCAGATCCTGACCTACGTCGGCCCAGGCGCCTACGGGGTCGCGCTCTCGCTTTCGCTGCTGGTCGGCGTGGTTCTCGGCGGCCGCGGCTCCCTCGTCGGTGCCGTTATTGGTGCCGTGCTGCTCGTGGGATTGCCGGCGGCGGTCTCGAACCTGGCGGGGGATCGGGGCTGGAGTGACCAGGTCACCAATAACCTCCCCACCTTCGTATACGGGCTCCTCCTGGTGGTGGTGGTCCTGATCGCCCCAGGCGGCGTGATGGGCCTTCTGGCCACGGGCTGGCGCCGACTTGCTACTC
>CANFQC010000026.1 GCA_947449035.1 Actinomycetota bacterium | reverse complement strand
CTCGAGGATGCCGCCGACCCCCGAACCCTCGCGTGGGCGGGCGCACAAGCAGAGCTCTTCGCCAGCGAGCAGGCCGACTGGGATTCGCGCGAGGGCTTCGTTACCCGCGTGGGCGAACTACTCGGTGCCGGAACCGTCTCCCCGCCCTACTGGCGCGGTGATCGCTACTTCCTGATTCGTCGCGAACCTGGGCAGCAGTTCTCTGTCCTCTACGTCGTCGAAGCCGATGGAACCGAGCGCACGCTCATCGATCCGATGGCGATCGATCCCACCGGCGCCACCACCTTGGATTCCTGGCAGCCGTCTAAGGAAGGCGACCGCCTCGCATACCAACTCTCAGTCGGTGGCAATGAGGAATCACTTCTCTACGTGATGGACGTCGCCAGCGGCGAGACCATCGAGGGTCCGATAGATCGGTGCCGCTACTCCCCCATAGCTTGGCTGATCGGTGGCTTCGCGTTCTATTACGTACGTCGCATCGCGCCCGAACTTCTGCCGGAGTCGGAGCAGAACTTCCACCGCCGCGTCTACTTGCACGTGGTCGGCACGCCTGCCGAGGCAGACGTTCTCGTCTTCGGGGCCGGCATGACCATGACCAATTACTACGGAGTCGAGGTCAGCCGCGATGGCCGCTGGCTACAGGTATCTGCATCCGAGGGCACCGAGCCGCGCAATGACCTCTGGATCTCCGATCTCGATGCATGCGATCCCGCGCACCCGTCGTTCACCCTCATCCAGGGCGATGTCGACGCGCAGACTTCGCTGTCCTTCGAGCGTGACGGTCGCATTTACATCAGCACCGATTTCGATGCACCGTATGCGCGTCTTGCAGTCGCCTCGCATGAGGATCCCTTCACCTGGACTGATCTCATTCCTGAGGATCCCGACGCAGTACTTGATGGGTACGCCCTGCTCGATGGCCCTGAGCTTGAGCACGACGTACTTCTCGTCGTGCGCACGCGCCACGGCGTGAGCGAGATGAGCCTTCATTCAGCAGTCGACGGCTCGCACATCTCGCCGGTGCCGCTACCCGGCGCAGGCACCATCGGCGGCCCGGTGCAGCACCTAGACGGCGGCCCGGTCTGCTGGTTCGTCTACACCGACCACACCACGGTCCCGCACATCTACACCTTCGATGCGCGTACGCGCGAGGTCGCTCTGCATGCCTCGCCCCCCGGAGCCGTTGAGGTGCCGAAGGTGTTCTCCCGCCAGATCGAGTACGTATCCAAAGATGGCACTCTCGTGCGGATGTTCGTCATCGCCCCGACAGAGGTTCCCGATCAGCCGCGCTCGACCATCCTGTACGGCTACGGCGGGTTCGGCATTCCGCTCACGCCCGGGTATTCCGCATCGATCCTCGCGTGGGTCGAGAGCGGCGGAGTGTGGGCGGTCGCGAACTTGCGCGGCGGCGGCGAGGAGGGCGAGGACTGGCATCGCGCCGGCATGCTGGGTTCTAAGCAGAATGTCTATGACGACTTCCATGCCGCGGCCGAGTACCTGATCGCCGAGGGGTACACAGACTCATCCAAACTCGGCATCCTCGGCGGCTCGAATGGTGGCCTACTCGTCGGAGCAGCAATGACACAACGTCCCGAGCTCTACAACGCCGTAGTGTGCGTGGCTCCGTTGCTCGACATGATTCGGTACACGACTTCCGAACTCGGCCCTACCTGGACAGTTGAGTACGGCGACCCAGAGATCGCTGAGCAGTTCGGCTGGCTCATTGACTACTCGCCGTATCACAACGTTCACGAGGGCACTGACTATCCGGCGACGATGTTCGCGGTGTTCGACAACGACACCCGCACGGACCCCATGCACGGTCGCAAGCTCTGCGCAGCGGTGCAGCACGCAACTTCGGGCACTCGCCCCATCCTGATTCGCGCTGAGGGCAACGTGGGCCACGGCGCTCGCTCCATTGACAAGTCGATCGAGGAAACCGCCGATACCCTGGCGTTCTTCCGGAAGTGGACATCATGATGATTGCCGCAGCAACAAAGCCCAACTGGTACGACACCCCGCTCGAGTGGCTCACGGGCACTCCCCTGCGGATCGTCATCATCATCGTTGTCGCGCTCATCGCGCAGATCGTCGTGGTGCGCATCATCCACAAGATCGTCAAGCGCACCGCCGAACGCGCACGCATCGAACGCCTCGAGCAGACTCGCAAGTACACCCGAACCGCAGAGCTCTCCGAGATGCTGATGAATCAGCGCACCGAGCAGCGGGCCAACGCGATCGGAACGCTTCTCACCAGCTCGGTGTCGCTGATCGTCTGGGGTATCGCGGCATTGATGGTCCTCGAAGCACTCGGTGTCAACGTCGCACCTCTACTTGCCAGCGCAGGAGTAGTCGGAGTCGCACTTGGCTTCGGCGCACAGACGATGGTGAAGGACTACCTCTCGGGCATCTTCTTGATCGTTGAGTATCAGTTCGGCGTCGGCGATGTCGTCGACCTTGGCCCAGCCATCGGAACGGTGGAGGAAGTCGCCCTGCGATACACGCGACTTCGCGATCTGTCAGGCGTCGTCTGGTACGTCCGCAATGGCGAGATCCTGCGTGTGGCAAACCGTTCCCAAGGCTGGACTCTTGCGACTGTCGATATCCCGGTCGCCTACGACGAGAACCTTGATCGCGTTCGCGACTTAATCGAGAGCGTGGCCATTGATATGGATGAAGACCCGACCTACGACGACATGCTTCTCGGAAAGCCCACGTTCGCGGGCGTGGAGTCAATGTCCGGAGAGGCGATGGTCGTTCGTGTTACGGCGAAGGCTGTGCCCGAGAAGCAGATCATTTTGGCTCGCACGATCCGTGAGCGCATCAAGCTCGCATTCGACCGCGCCGGAATCGTGATGCCGATGATGATGAGGCAGATACCCGGTCAGATCATGCCCGGTTCGCCACAAACGCCCCCACCCCCCAGACTGGACTAATGACAACCCGCAGCCTGGTGACAGGAGCCACCGGCTACGTCGGCGGTCGACTCGTACCTCAGCTGCTTGCGGCGGGCCATCAGGTGCGAGTGCTCGCGCGCTCGCCGGAGAAACTCCGAGACATGCCCTGGGCCAATCAGGTCGAGATTGTCCAAGGTGACGCCCAGAGCATCACCGACCTTCAGCATGCGATGCAGCAGTGCGATGTCGCCTATTACCTCATGCACTCGCTCCAGCACGGCCGTGATCTCGAAAGCTCCGAAGGCGACATGGCCACGGCGTTCGCCGAAGCCGCCAAGGCGAGTTCATTGAGACGCATCGTGTACCTCGGCGGGCTCGCTCCCGATGTATCAGTCGACCGCATGAGCCCGCATATGCGGTCGCGTGTGAATGTGGGCGAGATTCTGCGTGGATCCGGTGTGCCGACCGTCGAGCTTCGCGCCGCAGTCGTCATCGGCTCAGGCTCAGCGTCATTCGAAATGCTTCGTTACTTGACCGAGCGTCTGCCCGCGATGATCACCCCACGATGGGTGCGCACCCGAACGCAGCCGATCGCCATCCGCGACGTCCTTCGATACCTGGTCCTCGCGGCGGATCTACCTCCTGAGGTAAACAGATCCTTCGACATTGGCGGGCCGGAAGTCGTGTCGTATCAGGAAATGATGCAGGCCTATGCGCGCGTGGCAGGGCTTCCCCGCCGCATCATCTTGCCCATCAATGTGCTGTCGCCTGGCCTGTCGAGCCACTGGATTAATCTCGTGACACCGGTGCCGAAGTCCATCGCTCGGCCGCTCGTTCAGTCGTTGAGGCACCCTGCTGTGTGCCGAGAGCACGACATCGCAACCTGGATTCCCGATCCCGAGGAGGGATTGCTTCCCTTCGATGCCGCGGTCAAGCTCGCACTCACGCGCATTCGTGAAGCCGCAGTGATCACGCGATGGTCCGGCGCCGCTACCTCGGGGGCACCTAGCGATCCGCTACCGACTGATCCGCAGTGGTCGGGCGGCACTCTCTACACCGATGTCCGAGAGGTCGACTGTCACGCTTCTGCCCTCGATCTTTGGCAAGCAGTGGAGTGCATCGGCGGAGAGAACGGCTGGTACTCGGCAAACCTGCTGTGGAAGATTCGCGGACTCATCGACCGCCTTCTCGGCGGAGTGGGTCTACGTCGTGGTCGTCGAGATCCTCGCTACTTGATGGTCGGCGAGCCGGTCGACTTTTGGCGAGTCGAGACAAAGGATCAGCCCGACCTCCTGCGACTGCGCGCCGAGATGAAAATGCCGGGTAGGGCATGGCTGGAATTCCACGTGCAGCCAATCGGGCCGAATGAATCACGACTTGTGCAGCGCGCGGTCTATTGGCCGCGGAGCCTGGCCGGTCACATCTATTGGTGGTCCGTAGCACCGTTCCATGCCTTCGTGTTCCCGCCTATGGCACGCCACATCGTGGAGCGGGCGGAGCAGACCGCAGGGAATCGGCCACAATAGGCAGGTGAGCGACACCGAGAAGCAGGTCACCCCCTACGAGCAGTTCGGCGGCCATGAGTTCTTCGCCAAGCTCGTCGCACGCTTTTACCAGGGCGTGCGCCATGACTCTGTTCTCGCACCGATGTACCCGGCCCATGAAATGGATGAGGCAGAGCGCCGCCTTCTGATGTTCATGGAGCAGTACTGGGGCGGTCCGCAGGCCTATGGCGAGGAGCGCGGCCATCCGCGACTTCGCATGCGTCACATGGAATTCGCCATTGATGCCGAGGCTCGTGATCGCTGGCTCACCCACATGCACGACGCGATACTCGAGATGAACATGCAGGACTCCGAGCTCGAAAACCAACTGTGGATGTATCTCGTAGGAGCAGCCCACGCCATGCAGAACATCGACGACTCCCCCGGTTCCCACTAACCCCGAGGACTCACCACATGGACACCAACGCGAATTGGTGGCGCGACGCCGTCATCTTTCAGGTCTACCCCCGGTCCTTCGCTGACAGCGATGGCGACGGCATGGGTGACGTGCGCGGCATGATCAGCCGTCTCGACTATCTGCACGATCTCGGTGTCGATGCCCTGTGGATTTCGCCGTTCTACGCCTCACCTCTGCACGACGGCGGCTACGACGTGGCTGACTATCGCTCCGTCGATCCGCGTCTAGGCACCCTCGACGACATGACCGAGCTCATCGAGCAAGCACATGCCCGCAATCTGCGCGTGTTCATGGACATCGTCCCGAATCACTCGAGCAGCGAGCACGAATGGTTCCAGGAAGTCCTGAAGTCAGATCCTGGCTCCGCTGCCTGGGATCGCTACATGATCCGCGAAGGCAAGGGTGCGAAGCACGAGTTGCCGCCCAATAACTGGAAGAGCGTGTTCCATGGCAGCGGCTGGTCACCCCTAACCGACTCGCAGGGAAACGCAACCCCCTTCTGGTATTTGCACCTCTTCGACAGCACTCAGCCCGACTTCAATTGGGAGAACGAGGAGGTGCGAGCGGAATTCCGCGACATTCTTCGCTTCTGGTTCGACCGCGGAGTCGATGGTTTTCGGATCGACGTCGCCCACGGCATGGCCAAGGAGGCAGGCCTACCCGACTACGACTACGCCGATGGCACACCAGAACTTCTTGGCGATCAGCCGCATGCACCGTTTTGGGATCAAGACGCGGTGCACGACATCTACCGCGAATGGCGCAAGGTTGCCGACGAGTACGACCCGCCTCGAGTGTTCTGCGGTGAGACCTGGGTACCCAATCCTGAGCGACTTGCTCGGTACCAGCGCCCTGATGAGCTGCATACGTCTTTCAACTTCGACTACCTGCAGGCGGGGTGGGATGCCGAGAAGATGCGCACGTCGATCGACGACACCATTGCGAACCACGCAAAGATCGGCGCGCCTCCCACCTGGGTGCTCTCGAATCACGATGTCGTGCGCCACGCCACTCGCCTGGCGCCTGGCTTCGATAACGACACTCGCCTGACCTGCGAGGTCGACGCCGTTCGCGGCTTGCGCCGCGCACGTGCCGCCACGCTCTTCACTCTCACGCTTCCCGGCTCGATGTACATCTACCAGGGTGAGGAACTCGGCTTGCGCGAAGTCAGCGAACTCGATCCCGCGGTTCGACAAGATCCCGCGTGGCACCGCAGCGGTGGAACTGACGGCACCCGTGATGGCTGCCGGGTGCCGATCCCGTGGTCGGGCGACGCAGCGTCCTTCGGCTTCAACACCGGCACCGCCAGTTGGCTCCCGCAGCCAGCCGACTGGGCTGACGTCTCCGTGGCTGCCGAAACCGGAGTCGAGGGCTCGACTCTCGAGCTCTATCGCGAGGCACTGCACCTGCGTCGCGATCTCACCGCGCTCGGCGAGGGCCCGCTCGAGTGGCTCGACCACATGGGCGACGTGCTCGCGTTCCGACGCACGGCACTCGATGGCTCTGCCGTCGTCTCGATCATCAACATGAACAACGCGACCGTGCATCTGCCCGCGACCTGGGGCTCAGAGGTGCTGATTAGTTCGAGTGGCGATGTGGCCACCCTGAATACCGGCGGCGAGGATGTTCTCGCGGTCGGTGCAGAGACTGCCCTGTGGATTCGAGATGCCGAGTAAGTCCCTCGATATCTCGAATCCGGCAGTAGAAGCCATCCTCGCGGACTATCAGCGCTATCACCTGGTGCTGGTCATCGTCAGCAGCCTCCTGCTGCTTGGCGTCGCCACCCTCATCGTCCTGTGCTGGCGCCGACTCCGGGCAGCGCGGCGCTCGGCTGCAGGAGCGAGCCGGCGCCAGAACTGGACACTTCTCGCCTTCATCGTCGGCGGAATCCTTGTCGCCCTTTTTCTCGGCCTGATCGACCTGGCAAACTTCAGCACCGTTCTCGACCCGGCGCACGGATTCGCCGGAGTCAAGATGCATAGCGAGGGTTACTCGAATTGGGTGGCGTCGGGAAGTGCATCGATTCCTGCCGAGGTCCAGCGCCTGGTCGACGCCCGGCTCTCGTGGCAGAGACCCAAGGCCATCATCGTGACCGTCCTCCTGATTACCGCCGTGGCCGCCTCAGCCTGGATCTGGCGCAAATGGATCACTCGGGCGTATGCCTCCCGGCTCGCCAATGCGGGGCTTTTCGCATCAGGGCTCACGTTCGCCGCAGTGTCACTGCTCCTGATGCTCATGGTGATGGGTAACACGCAGGCGGCCTTCGCCCCTATCGCCATGTCGCTCGCATTCGGCTGATCTGGTTGGAACCGGTCTCGGTGCCTGTCGTGTTGGCCGGAGGATTCGCTAGTTCACCAAGTGCAGCGCGAGACGAGCTGATGATCCGCTCGTGCGCGAGAAGATCTGACCACGGGGCGTGCTGAGGCGCTTCCAGGGACCATTGGTCGCCGCGGCAATACGAGCGGAATCATTGCCGATCATCCCGAGCCGCTGAGCTGCGTGAAGTGCGCGCATCGGAAGCCCGGCCCACGCCGTGCGCTCCCAGATCTCGTCGGCGATCATTTGACGCTCACCCTCGCCCTTGCCCTCGGCACGACGAGTGAATTCGTCGGTGGCCTCGGTGACCATCGTGAGTAGGTCACCTGCGACAGCGGTGATCGGCACCTGCCAGCCTTCAGTCGGCGGCAACTGCGCCACGTTCATTGACGATGTGACGGGCACGGTCACCTCAAGCAGGTTCTCAGAGTCGAAGGGCAGCCCGTCTGCGGCAATGCGCTCAAGCTCCTTCATCACCGAATGCAGCGACACCGCAACATCGAGCGGAACATCGTCGATGTCCGGTTCGATCGGAATCGCGACAAAGGCAAGCACGTCCATGGGCGGAGCGGTGTAGACGCCCATTGCCTTGGCGGTGGTGAGCACTCGGGCTCGAGCACGGGAATCCCAAGAGGCCTGTCGCTTGCAGATGGCGGCAAGAAGTCGGGCGTCCTCGACGCTGATGCGAAAGCTCACGCGTCGATTCTCAATCCTTCGAGGACGGCCCGCAAATCGTCAGGGATGCGTGTGGGGCGACCAACAGCCGGATCAATGGTGGCCATGGTGGTCGCGGCTTCGGCGGAAAGATCACCATGTTCATCGAGGATCCGATATCCGAGCGTGTACGAGGTATTGCCGATCTTGCTGACCCACACCTCAACCACAATCGGATCGAGGCTTAAGAGAAGGGGCTTGCGATAGGTCATCTCCTGATGCACCATCACCTGCTGGAGATCACCCATCGTGGAGTGCCACACCTTGAAGAGAAGTGCTACGCGCGCATCCTGCAGGTAGTCGAAGAACACCACGTTATTCACGTGCTGCTGCTGATCGATATCGCCGTATCGACGGATGATTTCGTGCTTGAAGGGAGCAGTCATCACTAGTCGCGGGTGAGCTTGCGGTAGGTCGCACGATGCGGGCGTGCAGCATCGGCACCGAGGCGCTCGATCTTGTTCTTCTCGTATGACTCGTAGTTGCCTTCGTACCAGAACCACTGCGAGTCGCCCTCGTAAGCGAGGATATGAGTCGCAATGCGATCGAGGAACCAGCGATCATGCGAGGTGATCACGGCACAGCCGGGGAATTCGAGCAGTGCATTCTCGAGAGAGCCGAGGGTCTCGACGTCGAGGTCATTGGTGGGCTCATCGAGCAGCAGCAGGTTGCCGCCCATCTTGAGGGTCAACGCGAGATTGAGTCGGTTGCGCTCGCCACCGGAGAGCACCTTCGACTGCTTCTGCTGATCGGGGCCTTTGAAGCCGAAGACCGAGACGTAGGCCCGTGAGGGCATTTCAACATTGCCGACCTTGATCCAGTCGAGCCCGTCGGAGACAACTTCCCAGACATTCTTGGTCTCGTCGAGGCCGGTGCGATTCTGGTCGACATACGACAACTTCACGGTCTCGCCGACCTTGATCTCGCCGCTTGTCGGAAGAGCCTCAGAATCACTGCCTCCCTCGGCAGCATTCACGATCATCTTGAACAGCGTGGTCTTACCGACGCCGTTCGGGCCGATGACGCCGACGATGCCGTTGCGCGGCAAGGTGAAGGAGAGGTTGTCGATCAGGACGCGATCGCCGAATGCCTTGGTGAGGTTCTTGGCTTCGACCACGACAGCACCCAAACGCGGACCCGGCGGGATCTGGATCTCTTCCATGTCGAGCTTGCGTGCCTTCTCAGCCTCCGAGGCCATCTCTTCGTAGCGATCAAGACGTGCGCGGCTCTTGGTCTGACGGGCCTTCGCATTCGAGCGCACCCACTGGAGTTCATCGGTCAGGCGCTTTTGCAGTTTGACGTCCTTGGCACCTTCGATCTTCAGGCGCGTGGCCTTGGTCTCCAGGTAAGTCGAGTAGTTGCCCTCGTAGGGGTAAGCGCGACCGCGATCGAGTTCGAGGATCCACTCGGCGACGTTGTCGAGGAAGTAGCGATCATGGGTAATCGCGATGATCGTGCCGGGGTACTTCTCGAGGTGCTGCTCGAGCCACTGCACGCTCTCGGCATCGAGATGGTTGGTGGGCTCATCGAGAAGCAGCAGGTCGGGCTGGCGAAGCAGCAACTGGCAGAGCGCCACGCGGCGCTTCTCGCCGCCGGAGAGAAGGCTGATGTCGGCATCGGCGGGCGGGCAGCGCAACGCATCCATCGCCTGCTCGAGCTGGGCATCAAGGTCCCATGCCCCGAGGTGATCGATGGACTCCTGCAGCTTGCCCATCTCGGCAAGCAGGGTGTCGTAGTCGGCGTCGGGTAGGGCGAGCTCCTCGGAGATCGCGTTGAAGCGATCAACCATGGCCTTGGTCTCGGAGACGCCATCTTGGATGTTCTCGAGAACGTTCTTGGACTCGTCGAGCTTGGGCTCCTGAAGAAGGATGCCGACGGTGAAGCCATCCATCAGCTTTGCCTCGCCATTGGAGACCTGGTCGAGGCCGGCCATGATCTTGATCAGGCTCGACTTACCGGCGCCATTGGGGCCGACGACGCCGATCTTCGCGCCTGGCAGGAATGAGAGCGTGACGTCGTCGAGGACGACCTTGTCGCCGTGTGCCTTACGAGCCTTACTCAGGGTGTAGATGAACTCCGCCATGACAGGTGAGCCTAACGGTTCACCTCAGGGCTCAGGCTGCCAGCACGTGGCACGCCCCCGCGTGCATCCTTGACCTCGAGGCAACAGACTCACCTCATGGCCCTTGTGGAGCTCAGGCACGACCTACGTGGAGACAGTGTCTTCCTGGTCTCTGGGCGACAGGTTGTCCTGAACATCGGGCTTGTTGCCGTGGTCCTGGCGATACCAATCTCGATCGTGACTAGATCGACGACGATGACAACCGACGTGCCTGGCTGGATGATCGGTGCAGCCATCGTCGCTATCGCAGTAGGCATCCCCCACGGTGCCGTCGATCACCTCACCTTGGGCAGATCACTGCCAGGGCGGACCATTCTCGGGCTAGGAATCGCGTACCTGGGCATCGCACTTGCGGCTGCTGCCGCGGTGATCTTGCTTCCGGGAGTGGCCTTCATCGCGGTTCTTGCCATGACCGTGTGGCATTTCGGCGCCGGTGACGTTGAAGCGAGCCGTGAGCTCGACGGCGCGCCGCCGGAGACTGGTTCGACGCGGATCCTGCACGCGATCGCAGCCGGCAGCGCTCCGGTGCTTCTGCCGCTGACCTCACCTGCAGCCGTCAGCACCCT
This sequence comes from Actinomycetota bacterium, assembly GCA_947449035.1. Taxonomy (GTDB): domain Bacteria; phylum Actinomycetota; class Actinomycetes; order S36-B12; family S36-B12; genus CAIKZY01. The sequence continues at coordinate 25,794 of CANFQC010000026.1, read as the reverse complement.
GTATGCCATTCAGCCTCGTCTCGCGCAGGTCTTCACTCCCGCACTCATCACCGGCGTTCGAATAGCCGTGCTCTCACTGATCGTCATCACCCTCGTGGTTCTTATCCAGCAGGGACGCATGCGGGCGGCCATTGAACTGACGGCCCTGGCGGTACTGGGCTATGTGGTCGCGCCGCTGATCGCGTTCGCCGTGTACTTCGCCTTCTGGCATTCCCTGCGTCATACAGCGCGCCTCGCTGAATATAGGTTCGGCACGGTTCGTCCCCGAGCCGTCGGACGCATATTTCTTCTGGGGCTTCCGGCCTTGATTGGAACAGTCCTGGTTGTGGCCGTGCTGGTTTCAACCGCGTCGTCTCTGTCGATCTCGGCAGCGTGGCTGTGGTTCGGTCTTGCCCTCGTGTGGGGGCTGACGGTGCCGCACATGGTCATGGTGTCGCTCTTCGACCACCATCGACGCCGGTCCGCCAGGCCGAACGGACTCACATCGACACCAACCCGGTGATTTCGTCCGCTCCATTCGTGCGGCGAAGCACCGGCATGCCCTGAGCGACGCATGCCGGGCTTCACTGCCCAACTAAGCCGCTTGGCCCTCAAGCACCTCTCCCGTCTCGAGATCAACTGACTCGAGTTCACCTGCAGAGGTCAAAACATCGGCGATCAGTCGCTCCTCGCTTTCCACGACCGCATCACGCTTGACCCGCGTGAACGTGGCAATGCCCCGGGAGAGATCTGGCCCCACCGCGATGGCCTCGATGTCGTGGTACCGCACGATGTGCCCCTGCTCGCCGCACGGCCGGGGCACCTCACGACTGCGCAAGCGGCCAGTGACCACCACAGGCATGCCTTTCACCACGGACTGAACAACGTTGTGGGCCATCCCACGCCAGCACGTGACCGAGAAGTAATGGGTATCGCCGTCGACCCACTTATCGGTGGCCCGATCAAAACGCCTGGTGCTCGTGGCGACTCGAAATGAGGCCACTGGATCGCCGGATGTGGTGAAGCGCAGTTCTACGTCGCGGACAACATTGCCGACAACGGTCATCGTGATGTCATTCATCGTCACTCCTCGCTTAGTCGAAGCCATTCTTCGATTCCCCGAGAATCCATCTGCTCTTCTCACTTCTGAAGAGTGCTGGCGAATCTGTGGATCGTCGTGCACGTACGTATCGCCTGTGGATGCCTCTTGCGAACGGTGTGCAGGTACGCAGCCGCCCCTGGATACCTCCTTCTCTACTTATTAGGTTTGCTGCACTGCCAGATCGCACGCTTCACGCCACCAAGGGATGACATGACCGAGACCACCGCTCGTCCGGCCAAGAGCAATGGCCAGTGGGCCGTCGACGGCACTGGGCCGCTCAATCCCAATGAGGCGATGAAGCAGGAGGCCGATGGCCTGACCGTGCGTGCACGGGTCGAGGAGATCTACGCCAAGGAGGGCTTCGACTCCATTCCCGGTTCGGATCTGCGCGGACGCATGCGCTGGTGGGGCCTGTACACGCAGCGCAAGCCCGGCATCGATGGCGGCAAGACCGCGACCATGGAGCCCGAGGAGCTCGAGGACTCCTACTTCATGATGCGAGTGCGTTCCGACGGTGGACGCCTGACACTCGAGCAGTTGCGCACCATTGCCGATATCTCTGTGGAGTTCGGTCGCGATACCGCCGACATCTCCGATCGCCAGAACATCCAACTTCACTGGATCGCGATCGAAGATGTTCCCGAGATCTGGCGTCGACTCGAAGCTGTCGGACTCTCGACCGCAGAAGCATGCGGCGATGTGCCGCGCGTGATCCTCGGCTCCCCCGTTGCCGGCGTTGCCGCTGATGAACTCATCGATGGCACTCCCGCAATCGAGGCCATCCTCTCGAGATACCTGCTCGACCCGGCGTTCTCGAATCTTCCGCGTAAGTTCAAGTCCGCTGTGAGCGGCTCACCGCGCATGGACGTCGCACACGAGATCAATGACATTTCCTTCCTCGGTGTGGTTCACCCCGAACACGGCGTTGGCTTCGACGTGTGGGTCGGCGGCGGCCTTTCCACCAATCCGCACCTGGCCGTGCGTCTTGGCGCGTGGGTCCCGATTGAAGAGATCCCTGACGTCTGGGCGGGTGTCGTCGGAATCTTCCGCGATTACGGCTACCGACGTCTGCGCACCAAGGCACGCCTGAAGTTCCTCGTCTCCGACTGGGGAGCAGAGAAGTTCCGCAGCGTTCTCGAGACCGAGTACCTGAAGCGGCCGCTTCTCGATGGCCCCGCACCTACTCCCGCATCGGTCAACGAACGCGACCATGTCGGCGTGTGGCCGCAGAACAACGGCCTCTTCTACGTCGGCGCCGCACCCATCGTCGGACGAGTTAGCGGCACTAAGCTCAACGCAATCGCCGATCTCGCGGAGGCGGCCGGAGCAGATCGCGTGCACCTGACCGCTCATCAGAAGTTCGTCGTCCTCAACGTGCCCGGCGAAAACGTCGACGCACTCGTCGCCGGTCTCGCTGCACTCGATCTTCGCGTGGGCGACGCCACGAACTTCCGACGCGGCACGATGGCCTGCACCGGCGTCGAGTTCTGCAAGCTCGCAATGGTCGAGACAAAGGGGCGCGCACGCGCGCTCATCACCGAACTTGAGACCCGCATCCCCGACTTCACCGAGCCGCTTGCGATTCATGTGAATGGCTGCCCGAACTCGTGCGCCCGCATCCAGGTCGCAGACATCGGCCTGAAGGGCATCCGCGCCCTTGATGCAGACGGCAACGATGTCGAGGGCTTCCAGGTTCACCTGGGCGGTCGCATCGGCCAGGCCGCGAATTTCGGACGCACCGTCAAGGGTCTCCGCCTTCCTGCTGATGACCTGCCCGACTACGTCGTGCGCGTCACCTCGAACTTCACCGCCGAGCGCCAGGGCAACGAGTCGTTCAGCGAGTGGGCGCAGCGAGCAGATGAGGGATCACTGAAGTGAGCACAGCCACGCACGGCACCGTCACCCGGCGCTCGCCCGAGGAGCTTCGCATCCTCGCGCGCTACGCCGCGGTTGACCTTGCCGGCGCCCAGGCCGCTGACATCATCCGCTGGACCTGGAACACATTCGGCACCAAGGCCGTACTCACTCAGTCGATGGCAAACACGGCGCTGGCGTATCTCATCAACCAGGTGGCACCTGAAATCCCGGTGGTCTTTCTCGATACGGGCTACCACTTCCCGGAGACCATCGAGACGCGCGATGCACTGCAGGCACGCACCAGTTTGAACATCATCAGCCTCACCCCGAAGCAGACCGTGGCCGAGCAGGATGCCGAGTTCGGCGCTGACTTGTGGCAGCGCGATCCCGATCTGTGCTGCAAGATGCGGAAGGTCAAGCCGATGGAAGACCTCATCCACGGCTATGAGGCATGGATCACCGGCATGCGTCACGAGACCGCACCTCATCGCGCGGCTGTTCCTGTGGTGCAGTTCGACGAAAGCCGCGGAGTGCTCAAGATCGCGCCGATTCTCCACTGGAGCGATGCTCAACTGCTGCGGTACACCATGGAGAACGACGTTCCCGTGAATCCGCTGATGTACGACGGCTATCCGTCAATCGGATGTGCACCATGCACCAAGCGCGTCGACTTTGGCGATGATCCTCGCGCCGGTCGCTGGGCAGGTCAGGGCAAGAACGAGTGCGGGCTGCACACGTGAGCAGTTACCCGCTTTCCCTCGACGTCGCCGGCAAGCACGTGGTTGTCGTGGGCGCCGGAGCAGTCGCAGCGCGTAGAGCTCGCGGTCTCGCCGAGGCGGGTGCGGTCGTCACTGTCATCTCTCCCGAGATCAGCGAGGCGATGCATGACCTCGAAGACACGGTGCGCATCGTTCAGCGCGAGTACGCACCTGGCGATCTCGCAGAGGCATGGGTTGTTCACGCTGCCACGAATAACGCTGCAGTGAATATGGCGGTCGCCGCCGAGGCCCACGCACAACGCATCTGGTGCGTGCGGGCTGACGATCACGCAGCATCCGATGCCTGGACACCCGCCTCGACCACTGTCGACGACGTCACGATCGCAGTCACCTCAGCAGACCCGCGTCGCTCGGTGGCACTGCGCAGCAGCATTGCCGCACAGCTGCGCTCCGGTGATCTGCCCGTCAAGGCTCGTCGTGCGCACGCAGGTCACGTCGTACTTATCGGTGGCGGTCCGGGCGATGCCGATCTCATCACCGTACGAGGTCGTCGCGAGCTCAACAAGGCTGACGTCGTCGTCTACGACCGTCTTGCACCGCTTGAGCTACTGGCATCGCTCGACGACGACGTCGAACTGATCGACGCAGGCAAGCAGCCCGACCACCACACACTCCCCCAAGATCAAATCAATGCTCTACTGATCGATCGCGCACGCGCGGGCAAGTACGTGGCACGACTGAAGGGCGGCGACCCGTTCGTCCTGGGCCGCGGCTCTGAGGAAATGCTCGCCTGCCTTGAGGCCGGTGTCACCGTTGAGGTCATCCCCGGCGTCACGAGCGCGATCAGCGCACCCTTGGCCGCCGGAATCCCGGTCACCCATCGCGGCGTAAGCACCGGCTTCATCGTCATGAGCGGTCACGAGATCGGCGATCTCGAACTCGCAGCCAAGTCCGACCTCACGCTGGTCGTACTGATGGGCGTGGGGCGCCTGGCCAAGCTCGTGAGCGGACTCGTCGATGGCGGAAAGGCACTCGGCACACCGATCGCAATCATCGAGCGCGCGTACGCGCCCGACCAACGCGTGACCGTGGGCACCCTTGACTCCATCATCGACATCGCGGCAGCGGAGCAGGTCGCAAATCCGGCCATCATCATCGTCGGCGATGTCGTGTCGGTGCCCACCTGGCTCACCGCCGGCGTGCTCAGCGCTCACGCCTGATCTAACGTGCAGTCATGAGCGCTGTCATTCTGCTAGGCCACGGCAGCCCGGATCCGCGCGCCGGAATCGGCGCAGCTGCATTGGCCGGCCGGGTTGCCGATCTGCTGCCCGATGATGAGATCCGTCTCGCCTTCCTCGACAACACCTCACCGACACTCACCGAGGCTGCCTTGACGGTCGCCTCACATTCCGACATCACGGTCGTGCCTGTCTTCCTCAGTCGCGCGTATCACGTGAAGGTCGATGTGCCGGCCGAAGTAGCCAAGGCCAGCGCTGCGATCAATCGCGAGATCACGATCACGGAACCGATTGGCCCTGATCCACTTCTTATCGACGTTCTTGATCACCAATTGCCGCCCGGGGCGCCGGTAGTTCTTGCCACCGCGGGAACGAGTGATCTCGAGGCACAGGCCGCCTTCGAGGCACTCGCTCAAGAGTGGTCGCAGCGCCGCGGAACTCACGTACTCGTGGCCTACGCCTCACAGGCACAACCCGATGTCGCGACGGCAATCTCACGCCTTGAGTCGGTGGGCGAGCACAAGGCCGCGATCGCACGCTTCCTGCTCTTCGACGGAGTCTTCCCTGATCGCATCAAGGCGGATGCACAGGGCCGCGCGATCACCACGGTTCTAGGCGATGCACCGCTACTCGCGGACATCATCGCCGATCGAGTGCTCGCTACGCGCTGAGCACCTTTGCAACTGCTGCAGCAACATCATCGGCACCTGGCGAATCAGCCACGGCCACAACATCAAGACCGAGCTCGCGAGCTGCGTCGGCTGTGGTGCTCCCCGCGCAAATGACGGGAATGGGGATTGGCGGCGAGATGAAATGCACGAGTGCTCGCGCAGCACTCGGTGAGCGCAGGACGATCGCCGAGATCTCGCATCGCCTGATGAGTTCCACACTCATTGGCTCCTGGCTCACTGTCGAAGTCTCGTAGACGACCACTTGAGCAAGATGCCAGCCGAGTTGCCTCAGTCCGTCAGGCAGGGTGTCGAGAGCCAGATTGCCGCACGGGAACATCGCGCGGGCCGGTGAAAGATCAGCAAGCTCTTCCACCAGCGCCTTTGCCGACGACACCATCGGCACCATCACCGAAGTGAACCCGAGGTCGCGAAGGGTGCGAGCCGTGCGTTCCCCTGTCGCAGCAGCATGAACACCGCGGGATACCGCGTAGGAGACCGCCTCGCGCAGCACGTGCTCGCCCACGAGTTCGATCAACGCAGGCATGGTCATCGGTGACGTAGCGATAAACCAGGTCTGCTCATCGGCGCGATCACGCAATTGCTCGATCAGCATGTGGGCCATCATGGAGTCGCCGACAGGGGCAATCCGAACGTACGGATCATCAATGGAGTCGATGCCCAGTGCCGTCAGGCTTTGCGCATCAATGTCGTTGCCCTCCGAGCGGATGAGAAGTACCGGGTAAGTCATGAGAGTTCCGCATTCAGGTCTGCCGATGAACGGCCGAGCAACGCAGCTGCAGCGACTAAGCCAAGTGCGTGAGCATCCGCGCGATCCTTCACCATTCCGCTGACGCTTAGTCGCTCGTACTCGACCCCCTTGTGATCGGCGAGCTCGGCTACCAGGGTCAGTTCGCCCTTTTTGTCGATCTCGGCGTAGGCGCCCACGGCAGTCGTGCACTCGGCCTCGACTCCGATCAGCACCGCGCGCTCGGCAGCGGAGCGCAGAAGTGACTGCTTGTGACCGAGCACCTTGAGCTGATCCATCAGATTGCGATCTCCCTGACGGCATTCGATCGCGAGTGCACCTTGCGCAGGAGCAGGGACGAGCTGATCGATGGTGAGGATTTGCGCGGCCTCCTTCTCGCGACCGATTCGCTTCATGCCGGCGATCGCCAGGATCGTCGCGTCGTACTCGCCATCGCGCACCTTGCGGATTCGGGTGTCGACATTTCCGCGAATGGGTTCGATGCGCAGGTCGGGTCGAAGGGCAAGCATTCGCTGGGCCCGTCGGGGCGAGCTCGTCCCGAGAAGCGCACCTTCAGGCAGTTGATCGAGCTTCAGGTTTCCCTTCGACACGAGAGCATCGCGGGCGTCCTCACGCTCAGGCACGGCAGCAAGGTGAATCCCGATCGCCGGCGCGCTCGGGAGATCCTTGAACGAGTGGACGATGACATCGACCTCACCGGCCAAAAGTGCCGCACGCAATGCGGAGACGAATACCCCGGGCTGACCGGGCTGACTGAGCGGAACAGTCGTGTCGTCGCCGGCGGTGGTGATGAGGACTTCTTCCCAGGCAGCGCCCGTGGCCGTCGACCAGGCATCGCCGACCGTGGCCGACTGCGTACGCGCCAGCAGGCTCGCGCGGGTGCCCAGGCGCATCAAGGAACTACTTTGCGGCTGTCGCGTCGAAGTCGATGCCGAACAACGTGTGCATGGCTCGGCGGTAATCGTCGATGTCGCCAGTGCGGGCAAGCTCCTGCGCACGAACAGAGGGTGTGTGCAGCAGCGCATTGGACACACGGTGAAGTGAGCGGGCGACTTCATCGGCCGTGTCGTCGCCGAGGCGGCCGCGCGTACGCTCGATCTCTTCGTTGATGATGCTGCTGACGTAGGCACGCATCGCCACGACTGCAGGATCAGCAGCTCGACCAGTTTCAGCACGTTCAAAGCACTCGACGGCACCGCGCACGATTTCCTGGGCCTCAAGTACTGCCGAAGAGTGCTCACGAGGCGCAAAGATGCGGATCACCTCGAGGTCGATGACGTCGACATCGTCGCGATCTCGCACATCGGGGGCGACATCGGGCGAGAGAGCAAGATCGATGATGGGAAGTACGCCGACCGCGATATTCCGAGAAGCGATGAGTGAACTGTCGACGATGTGATGCGGGGCACCGCTACAGGCAGCGACGAGATCAACTCGAGCGATGACCTCGGCAAGCTGCTCATCGGTGACTGGCGAGATGCCATGCGAGGTGGCGAACTTCGCGGCGCGACCCGACGATGAGTAGACGAAGATCTCCTCGACGCCGCGCTTGGCAAGTGCCGAGGTGACGACGCGTGCATATGAGCCGGTACCGAGCACGAGTGCCGATCGACCGGCGAGTGCCCCATGACGCTCTTCCACGACATCGAGTCCGACCGTGACGATCGAACGACCTGCCGCACCGAGGCCGGTCATGTTGGTGACCGCCTTCGAGGTAGCCAATGCGCGCTGCATCATGCGCTCGAGAGTAGGGCTGGTGGTCTCGGCTACTTGCGCGGCGGCGAGCGCCGACTTCACCTGACCGGCGACTTCGTCTTCGCCGACCACCATTGACTCCAGGCCCGAGGCAACAGAGAAGAGGTGCTGGGCAACTGAGGTGCCCATGGTCACCCGCATGGATTCGACGACCTCGGCATGCTCCACGCCTGCCGTGGCGGCAATCTCGCGTGTGGTGAGCTCGACCGCCTCGTGGAATCGATCAAGATCGAGGTAGACCTCGAAGCGATTGCAGGTCGAGAGCACGAGGGCGCCATTAACCCCCTCCTGGGCAGCCAGGGTGGCGGCGAGGGAACTACCAGCGTGACTGAGGCGTTCGATCTCCTCCAGGGATGCGTCGTGGTGGCTTGCACCAACGAGCACCAGGACCATGGGGGGAATCGTACGCCCGCGAATGAACCTTCACATGTTCGGTAGGTTGTCTATATGACCCAGGCCACCCTCCTCCCCGCTCAGCACCCGCTGAACGTGGCCGGAACGGCTGAGTCCCCCCTGATTCGGGCCTACCGAGGCGAGCGTCCCGCCACCCGTCCGATCTGGATGATGCGTCAGGCCGGCCGCTCCCTTCCCGAGTACCGAGCCCTGCGCGAAGGCGTCGCCATGCTCGATTCATGCCTTCGACCTGAGATGGCCGCCGAGATCACCCTTCAGCCCGTTCGGCGCCACAAGGTCGATGCCGCGATCTTCTTCAGCGACATCGTCGTGCCACTGAAACTGGCAGGAGTCGACGTCGAGATCGCCGCGGGCATTGGTCCGGTCATGGGCACCCCCGTGCGAAGTCGCACGGAGTTCTCCGCACTTCCTGAACTTGACGAATCTTCACTCGCACCGATCACCGAGGCGATCGGCATCGTCACTGACGAACTTGGATCCACTCCCCTCATCGGCTTCTGCGGCGCACCCTTCACTCTTGCGTCCTACCTGATTGAAGGACGACCCTCACGTGATTACGCCTTCACGAAGGCGATGATGCGCGAGGATCCCGAACTCTGGAACGACCTCCTCTCGTGGGTCGCACGCACCACCGGCACCTTCCTGCGCGGCCAGGTGATGGCCGGCGCAAGCGCCGTGCAGCTCTTCGACTCCTGGGCCGGCGCACTCACTCTCGATGAGTACGTGTCCTTCGCTCGTCCGTATTCCGCTGCGGTACTCGACAGGGTGAGCGATCTTCCGGTTCCCCGCGTGCACTTTGGCACGCGCACTCAGAATCTTCTCGTCGCCATGCGCGACGCCGGCGCAACCGTGATGGGTGTCGATCAATACACCCCGCTCGATCTCGCGAACACGCTTCTCGGTGGCACGACGCCCTTGCAGGGAAATATCGATCCCGATCTGCTCGACGCACCCTGGTCGATCCTGTCGGCGCACGTCCTCGATGTCATCGAGCGCGGAGAATCCGCACCCGGTCACGTCGTCAATCTCGGACACGGAGTCCCGCCCGAGACCGACCCGGATGTCCTCACCCGGATAGTGGAATTGGTGCACAGCACATCGTGAATGCCATCGTCATCGGAGGCGGACTCTCGGGTCTCCTCGCCGCCCGCGAGCTTGCTCGCCGCGGAATGCAGGTCACCCTTTTCGAATCCGCACGCACCTTTGGCGGTGCCATCGCCGGCGCAGAGCTAGGCGGAGTTACCGCCGACATCGGAGCCGAGGCATTCGCCATCACGCGACCTGAGGCACTCGAACTCATCGCTGAGCTCGGGCTCTCCGATCAGATCGTCACCCCCGCGCGTTCTGATGCTCACCTGTGGAGCGAGGCCGGTATCGCCGAACTGCCGCGGAGCTTGATGGGCATTCCCTGCGATCTCTCCGACCCTGCACTGACGAAGATTCTTTCCGTGAAGGAGATCGCGGCAGCGCAGAAGCTCGACGCGAAGGACTTCCCCTCCGATCTTGATCCGCAGATCACCCTCGGCGAACTCGTACGGTTGCGCATGGGCGAGGCCGTCGTACGCCGCATCCTGACTCCGGTTGTCGCCGGCGTGCACGCGATCGATCCCGATCTTGTTGAAGCCGAGGCGATCATCCCCGGCCTGATCGCGCGATGCCGCGAGACCGGCAGCCTGGCCGCAGCCGCGGACTTCTTCCGTTCAGCATCGGGCGCACCGGGTTCGGCGATCAATGGTCTTCGCGGTGGCATGTCCACTCTCATCACCGCGCTCGTCGCTGATCTCGATGGCGTCAACGTGAAGTCGAATCGCACGGTCACTGCTGTTCGCAAGTCGAAGACCGGCTGGATTGTCGAGACCGCCGACGTCTCACTGCGCACCGACAACGTCGTGCTCGCCCTCTCCGCCCCCGCGGCACGTCGCGTGCTGCGCGGACAAGATCGCATCAATGCAGCTCTCGAGAAGTTCAGCGTCGGCGATGTCGCGGTTGTCTCGCTCGTCGTGCAGAGCGCCAAGCTCGACAAGGCCCCGGTCGGCTCGGGCGTACTCGTCGATCCCGATCAAACCTCGGTGCGCGCCAAGGCACTCACGCACGCCTCGGCGAAGTGGGACTGGGTCAAGGAGACCTTTGGCCCGGGCACTCATCTCATTCGCCTTTCCTACGGACGCAACGGCGTGATCGAGGAGTCTCTCGACGAGCTTCCCGACCAGGCCCGCCGCGATGCCGAACGCATCCTCGGCGTGAAGCTCCCCAAGGTCACCGACGTGAAGGTCACCCGCTGGGCCGATTCCCTCGTGCATCAGCGGGTCGGCCACCGACAGAACGTCCAGGCGCTTCAGGAGGCCGTGGCCGCCCAGGAAGGCCTGGCAATCATCGGAGCGGGCATCGGCGGCAACGGAATTGCCGGATCCATCGCCTACTCCCGCACCCTTGCCGACCAGTTGGGCGTCATAGCCGAGTAAGTGAAAGACTGGGGGCGTGTCGACAGATGAACGCTCCAAGGTGTCCGCTCGTGAGATCAACGAGACCATTCGCTACACGTGCTGGGCAGTGTTCGCTCGCACCGGTATCGCTCCTCCCCCTGGAGCAGCGGCTGAACTCGAAGCGGTCGTAGCGAAGCTCGAGAAGGACGACGTCATCGTCCGTGGCTTCTACGACGTCTCTGCGATGCGCGCCAATGCCGACATCATGATCTGGCTTCATGCCCCGAGCGCCGAGCAGGTGCAGGCCGCGGTTCGCGAGATCCGTCGCACCAGCCTCGCCGACAGCATGGAACTCGAATTCTCGACAATGGCAATCCACCGCCCGGCCGAGTTCAACAAGGGCCACGTTCCCGCATTCATGGCGGGCGTCGATCCCTGCGAGTGGGTCTGCATGTATCCGTTCGTGCGCTCCTACGACTGGTACCTCATCCCCGAAGAGGAGCGCCGCGCGATGCTCGTCGAACACGGGATGATGGGACGCGACTACACGATGATCAAGTCGAACACCGTCGCCGCCTTCGCACTCGGCGACTACGAGTGGGTGCTCGCACTCGAGTCACCAGAACTTCACGAGATTGTCGACATGATGCGTACCCTGCGCAGTTCGCAGGCCCGCCGTCACGTGCGCGAAGAGATTCCGTTCTACACGGGCCGTCGCGTTGACGCAGCCACGGCTGTCGACATCCTGCGATGACCTACACGGCCCTACTCCTTTCCTCCTTCGGTGGTCCGGAGGGGCCTGATGAGGTCATGCCCTTCCTTGAGCGCGTTACCGCAGGCCGCGGTGTGCCTCGCGAGCGACTCGAGGCTGTCTCACATCACTACCTCGCCCTCGGCGGCGTCAGCCCGATCAATGCACAAAACCGTGAGCTGATCGCTGCGCTCGAGGCCGAGTTGGTCCGTCGGAACATCGAGTTGCCTGTCTACTGGGGCAACCGAAACTCCGAGCCCTTCTTCGAAGGCACACTGCAGAAACTGCATGCAGATGGGCACCGCGAGGTACTCGCCCTCGCCACGAGCGCATACTCCTCGTACTCCGGCTGCCGTCAGTACCGCGAAGACATCGGAATGGCTCTTGAAGCCACAGAGCTGAGCGATCTGACCGTGCGCAAGATCCGCTCCTACTTCGATCTGTCCGGGTTCACTGACTCATTTGCCGATGGGCTCGCCGCCGCACTCGATCGACTTGCAGGCCAAGGCATCGATCCCACGTCGACCGCGATCTTCTTCACCACGCATTCAGTGCCCATGTCGATGAGTCAGACTTCCGGCCCCGTCGAACTTCGTGGCGAGGGCGAGGAGAACCTCGGTATCTACCCGCAGCAGCACGTGCTCGCGATCGAGCAGGTCATCGCCAAGGTGCAGGCAATGCGGTCAGGCCTCGTGCCGGACTGGGCGCTGGTCTATCAATCGCGCAGTGGCCCGCCGACGATGCCGTGGCTCGAACCCGATATCAACGATGCCATTCGCGATGCCGCCGCCTCAGGCACCAAGGCTGTCGTGGTCGTGCCGATCGGCTTCGTCAGCGACCACGTCGAAGTGATCTGGGATCTCGACCACGAGGCCCTGGAGACTGCAACCGAGCTTGGCCTGGCATTCGAGCGAGTCTCCACACCAGGTACCGACCCCAGATTTGTGTCCTCATTGGTGGATCGGGTCGAGGAATCACTTCGTGGCGAGGTTCCCGAATACTGGAAGCCCTTCTGCTCAGAGACCTGCTGCCCCAATGCCCGAGCCCAGCGCCCCGTGATCTCGGGCACCTAGACTGACGCGCATGAGCAATTCCGTCGATCGCTTCGATCTCGTCGAGCGCCCCCGTCGCCTGCGTCGCACTGCCGCCATCCGTCGGCTCGTGCAGGAGAACAGGCTTTCGGCCGCCGATCTCGTGCTCCCGGTGTTCGTCCGCGAAGGTGCCACTGAGCCGATCGCCATTGGTTCGATGCCCGGTGTCGTGCAGCATTCGCGTGACTCACTTATGCGTGCCGCAACTGAGGCCGCAGAGGCCGGTGTCGGCGGGATCATGCTCTTCGGCGTTCCGAAGGAGCGCGATGCCTGCGGCGATGTCGCAGTCGCGCACGACAGCATCCTGGCTGAAGCAGTTCGATGGACGAAGCAGGCCACTGGTGACTCGCTGCCCGTTATCGCCGACCTTTGCCTCGATGAATTCACCTCGCATGGCCATTGCGGTGTTCTTGATGCGGACGGCAATGTCGATAACGACGCCACCCTCGCGGTCTACCAGCAGATGGGCATCACTCTCGCCGAGGCCGGCAGTGACATCCTTGGCCTGAGCGGGATGATGGATGGCCAGGTCGGCGCAGTGCGCGAAGCACTCGATGACGCAGGTCTCATCGACACCGCCATCCTCGCCTACGCAGCGAAGTACGCCTCCGCGTTCTACGGCCCGTTCCGTGACGCTGTCGAGTCGGCGTTGCAGGGTGATCGGAAGACCTACCAGCAAGATCCCGCCAACGCCCTCGAGTCACTCCGCGAGGTGCGACTCGATATCGCCGAGGGTGCTGACATCGTGATGGTCAAGCCAGCACTGCCCTACCTCGACATCCTCGCGCGTACCGCAGATTCCGTCGATGTTCCTGTCGCTGCCTACATCGTCTCCGGCGAGTACTCGATGATTGAGGCGGCAGCCGCCGCAGGCATGATCGATCGCGAGCGTGCGATTCTCGAGGCGCACATGAGCGTCAAGCGCGCCGGCGCCAGCGTGATCTGCACCTACTGGGCAACTGAGGTTGCCCGACTCATCAAGTAACGACAGAGGGAAGCACCGTGACCGATAGCTCGGCAGCCTGGTTCGCACGCGCTCAGCAGGTAATCCCCGGCGGTGTTAGCTCGCCGGTGCGCGCCTTCCGTTCGGTCGGTGGCACACCTCCCTACGTGGCCAGTGCGCACGGAGCGACCATCACTGACGTGGAGGGCAAGAACTACGTCGATCTCGTTGGCGCCTGGGGCCCCGCGATCCTCGGTCACGCCCACCCCGCAGTCGTCGCGGCCACGCAAAGTGCGATCGCTGACTCCTTCTCCTTCGGCGCTCCCTGTCCCCCCGAGGTCGAACTCGCCGAGGAGATCGTTCGCCGCGTCGGCGCAGTCGATCGCGTGCGGTTCACCAACTCGGGGACCGAGGCAGTGATGACAGCACTTCGACTCGCGCGTGCGAAGAGCGGTCGCGATGTCATCGTGAAGTTTGCCGGCTGCTATCACGGTCATGCCGACTCGATGCTCGTCGCCGCAGGCTCCGGTGTCGCCACCCTCGGACTGCCCGACTCCCCCGGCGTGACCGAGGGAACCGCGAAGGACACCCTCACCCTTGATTACGGGAACATCGCTGCGCTTGAGGCACTCTTTGCTGAGCATGGCGATCGCATTGCCGCGGTCATCACTGAGGCGATCCCGGCCAACATGGGTGTCGTGCCGCCGCCCGCCGGATTCAACAAGGCGATTCGCGATCTCACGACCAAGCACGGCGCCGTGATGATCCTCGACGAGGTCATGACGGGCTTCCGCGTCTTCCGCGACGGCTGGTGGGGCATCGAGGGCAAGGCCGAGGGCTGGTCACCCGACCTGTTCACCTTCGGCAAGGTCATCGGCGGCGGCATGCCGCTCGCCGCTGTTGCAGGTAGCGCCGAGATCATGGATCTCCTCGCCCCGGCTGGCCCGGTGTACCAAGCCGGCACATTAAGTGGAAACCCCACGGCGACCACTGCAGGCCTTGTCACGCTGCAGCACTGCACCGACGATGTCTACGTTCATCTCAATGCCACCGCCACCTCGGTGCAGGCAATCATCACCGATGCACTCAATGCGGCGGGCGTACCGAACTCACCGCAGCGTGCCGGCAACCTCTTCAGCTGGTTCTTCACGAATGAGCCCGTGCACACCTACGACGAGGCAAAGACTCAGAACACCAAAGCGTTCGGAGCGTTCTTCCACTCCATGCTGGAGAACGGAGTCTGGCTGCCGCCGTCAGCCTATGAGGCCTGGTTCGTGTCAGCAGCGCATGGCGAGAGAGAACTCGAGATCATCAGCGCTGCTGCACCTGCGGCAGCGCGCGCTGCGGCATCGGCGCACGCCTAGCGAATTCCGCCACGGCGCCCAGTCGCACTTGCTTTACCCATTCCCCTCTGGGCACCTTCGCCTCACCGCAACATGAAGTGTCTTTGAACCGTGGAAGAACAGTTGGCGGTAAGCGCTCATCTCGGGCTTTTCATTCAGTCCTCAGCTTTAGCGTGGACTCATGAGCATCGCGGCGGTCTTCGATCTCGACAACACCCTTGTCCAGGGTTCTTCACTTTTCCATTTCGGCAAGGAGATGATGCGCCGCCGCTTCATCGGTCCACTCGATGTTCTGCGCTACGCCCGTGCGGAGTTCTCCTACGTGCGCAATCGCTCGGAAGTTGAGGGCATGCCTGCTGCCGTGGCTGAGCGAGTCTTGGGTCTGGTTGCAGGTCACGATCAGAACGAGCTCATCGGACTCGCTGATGAATTCGTCGACGGACGACTGCGCCGCCACTACGTGCCGGAGATCCTCGATCGCATCGTGCACTTCACCAAGCTCGGGGTGCCGACGTACCTGGCCACTGCAAGTCCGCAAGAACTCGCCGACTCCATTGCGCGGAGCCTCGGCATGACGGGAGCCCTCGGAACAGTCTCCGAGACTGTCAGCGGGGTCTACACCGGACGTCTTGAGCAGCCCATCGCCCACGGTGCCGAGAAGGCACTTCGAGTTCGCGCTCTTCTTGAGTCGATTGACGCTGATCCCGAGCAGTGCTGGGCATTTAGCGACTCGGTCAACGACCTTCCCCTACTAGCGCTGATGGGTCATCCGGTCGCGGTGAATCCCGACAAGGCACTGATGCAGATCGCCCGCCAGAACGAGTGGCAGATCATTACCTCGGACGGCACAAATGATCTCGCCAGCATTGCGGCGATGTTCGGATTCCATCCTTACCCGATGAACTAGTGCCAATCGGCGAGAGTCAGGCCCAGACCGGAAGAGAGTCGTCAGCGCTGAACGTGACGCCGGTCGGCCGCTCGGGATTCGCGACGAAGTAATACACGGCCTCGGCGATCTCGTAGATGCTCAGCGGCTCACGTGTCGCACGCTCCTCGGCGTTCAAGTGCTCAAGGAACGCATCTGCGTCGGTGCCTGCGTACGGAAGTCGTGAGCCGTGCGCATCGACTGTGAGGTACGGGGCGACCGTGTTGATTCGCACGCGGGGCTCCATGACGGCGAGTGCGGCGGTCACCTCAGTGATCTCGGCCAGATCGTGAGCGCGAATCGCCTCGATCCCGAGCAAGTTCACGATGGCGCCATTCATGTCACTGAGAAAGGGCTCGGCTGCCGCGCGGATGAAGTCGATGCCGCTCGCCTCAGTGATTGGCACCCGATCACAGTTGACGACGCAATCCAGGCCGTTTGCACGACCGGCCGCCAACTCGATCATGGTGCGGTACGACTCGAGGTTGCCGATCTCGGCACGAATCTGAGCCCGAGAGAAGTGCGAGGTATGGGCCAACTCATCAGCCCCCATCACGAACCAGCCATTGCGAATGAACTCGTAGCCGACAGCCTCGCCAACGGCGGTGTGGATACCGGTGATGAGTACGGAGGGGGCATGACTGGCAGGCATAGGCCCAGTCTTGCACCTGCCTGCCCACGAGCAGCTCGGAGGAGGAAGAATGGAGACCGCCTGCCGGGGGAAGTCACGGCAGTCACGCGCCCGTAGCTCAATGGATAGAGCTACTGGTTTCTACCCAGTCGGTTGGGGGTTCGAGTCCCTCCGGGCGCACTTTCATGAGGCACTTTGCCCTCATTGGACGACATTCCTAATCCAGAAGGCAATGTGCGTAACATTTCTGGATTCGCCACTTCCGGCGGTTCGGGTTCGAGCCCACGACACGTGGCTGCCGCGACAATAAGGCACCTAGCGACCCACCGGTCGCCAGAGCCCTGCACCCGGATTGATCAACGCCACAACAGCGACGAGGGGCAGGGCGAGTAAAGGCAGCACTGGCACAAAACTTGTTCCAAAGAGCACAGAAACTAGCACCTGCATCACAGCGATCGGGAGCCACAGGAGTGCGAGGGCAGCGATTCGGTGCCCACGATCAGCGCTCTTCGAGAGAATCTCAGACGCGGCCCAGACGGCCCACATAGCCGCGGCAAGAGACGACGTTGCCACAGCTACCGCGTAGGACAAAGGCGATAAACCCGCTAATGCTGCGAGCAGAATTGTCACTATCCCCGAGAGAACCAAGGCGAATGGATGCGCCGGCATGCCCACAACTTGCCAGAAGGACTTCC
This sequence comes from Actinomycetota bacterium, assembly GCA_947449035.1. Taxonomy (GTDB): domain Bacteria; phylum Actinomycetota; class Actinomycetes; order S36-B12; family S36-B12; genus CAIKZY01. The sequence goes on along the minus strand of CANFQC010000026.1, from coordinate 8,491 downwards.
GTGGCGCTGAGGTGATAACCGGGGAAACTGCAGGCCTGGTCTGAAGCAAAAGACGACGAGCCTCATCAAGTTCGGCGAAGTGAGCAGGGTCACCGTCAACATCGGGATGAGCGATTCGAGCCCACATCCTCCATGCATGGCGAACAGTTTCCGGATCTGCGGTGACAGGAATACCGAGTAAGAATGCGGCTTCGTCGCGATTCACCCATCACTCCCTCGGTAGCCGACCAGAGATTCACTCTCCAGAGTTCATCTGTCGTTACTGCGCACTCGAATCCCTTTAGGTGCACAAGGTCTATGTGTACGCTAGCTCATCACTTTACGCGCGTAGCGGTGAGCGTGTAACTCAACGGGAGCCGTTCGCCTCGTTCAGTCAGGCACCATTCGCCAGATGGCTCTCGCATCGACATCTGACCGGGAAGTGCTTCCCAGGGCACGCTGTCGTGCTCGGTGAACGACGTGATCGACATTCCTGAATCGAGCAGTGCGGTGAAGATCTCACCGAGCCCGTGATTCCAGGAATGCGAGATCGATGCAGTGAGTGGTCGCTCGGTCTCGACATACGACTCAGGCTCGTCGAAGGTCATTGGCGCTGATGTCTCGAAGTAGGGATACCCGACGACGAGCGAGTCGGTGAAGTTCTCGTCAATCGACCAGAGCATCGGATGCCCCTCGCGAATGAAGAGTCGACCGCCCACTGGGACGAGTTCACTGACTACCTGCGCCCAGCGGTCGACCCGGGGCAACCAGCACAGGGCACCGATTCCCGTGTAGACCAAGTCAAAGGACTCTGCGCCCAAGAGTTCGGCAGCGTCATAGGCGTCGCCCTCAACGAAGGTGACGTCCGCATTACAGCGTGCGGCAAGATCGCGGCCGGCAGCCACCGCGGCCGCTGAGAAGTCGAGGCCGGTGACCTTCGCTCCAAGTCTCGATAGTGAAACGGTGTCGGTGCCGATATGGCACTGCAGATGCAGGACACGGAGCCCTGAAATGTCGCCCAGCAACGGCAGATCGAAGGACACGACGTTGGTGAGCGCTTGGGGGTCATCGATGAGGCGATTGACCGAATACCCCGGAGAGGCCGAATGCAGAACTGCTCGTTCATCCCAGTTGGCGCGATTATCAGCCCTGAAGGCAGCTCGGCCGTCTCCCCAAGGATCTTCGAAAACCATCTTGCCCACGGCCCGTATCCTGCCAGAGACGCCGAAAGCGGCAGCGAGGCATTCGTGAATCGCAATCCAAGGGAAGGAGCGACTGCGAAACCAGGACAGGTGCCTTAAGACAGTGGGTTAACTCACCGGAAGCACGGGTGTTTCGCTCTTAATCGGGGAGCAAACCGCGCTCAGTGTTCGAGAGCACACGAGCGCCAGTCTCCGTCACGACCACAACGTCTTCGATTCGAGTACCTGCAACTCCATCGATAAGCAGGCAAGGCTCTACCGTGAACACTTCACCCACTTTGAGAGGCGTTTCATCCCAGTAGTAGTCCGGCAAATCATGGATATCAAGCCCAACTCCATGACCTACGAGTGGGATCTTGTATTCCGCAACACCTTCTTGCGTAGCGACATCGACAGCACGCTGATTCAATTCCGAGGGCGTGACTCCGGGCTTAATCATCGCGATAACCTCGCGGTTCATCAACACAGTGGCAGCATGAAGATTCCGAAGTTGCGGCGAAAGATCGGACTCATCACCGGCTAGACGCATTCGCGCAATATCGCCGCAGTAGCCGCCAAACCGCGGTAAGACATCGAACAGAACCCATTCGCCACTTTGAATCACTCGGTCTCGCTGGGGAAGAGAACTGCCGGTCGCGCTGTTTGATCCAGCGCTGATGATGGACCCTCCTCCGGTCTCCATGTCGCCCAACTCACGAAGCTTCATTTCGGCCACCAAAGCCGCTTCGTACTCGGTTCCGCCGACCCTCACGGCATCCATACCGGCTTGCACCGCGATGTCAGCAATTCTCTCTGCCTGCTCAAGCAGAGCCAATTCTTGGCTACTCTTCACGCGTCGTACCTGAGCGAGAGCCTGTGACCCAACTATCTGCGCTTTCGGATGAGCCTCGACGAGGTCGAGATAGTCACGAGCTGGAAAAACGGACCAGGAATCGATACCGATTCGGGTTGCCCCGGCACGGGCTGCAATGGCGCCCAACTCTTTGCCAATCGAATCTGTGTAGTCCGTGTCGCTATAAACGGACATCTGCTTTGCCCGGATGACATCCCAGGGCAGATCCGTCCTAAGAATTGGATCCTCATGCGGAAGAATTAGAACAGCGCAGGCTCCTGCTGTGTAATAGCCACTCGCCGTATGTTGAGCCCCAGCAAACCGGGTGTAATAACTCGTCAGATAACGAACGTTCGCCTGAATCTTCGCATTTGAGTAGGCGATGAGGGCATCAATCCCTTGAGCAGCCATCTCCTTGCGCACGGCCTCAAGTCGCGCGCGATATTCAGTCATTGAAAACTCAAACATGGTGCCTCCCGTTTTTGTGGCCAGTTCGGATCAGAGTTTCCCGCCGGTGTGCTTAAGGATTTCGCGCACTCGCTCTTTTGCAAGTTCCGTGTATTGCCGCACGGATGAACGAGCAGCCGGCGCATCCGATGTTTCGAAAGCCTCGAGAAGTTGCCGGTGCACATTAATGAACTCTTGAGATGATTGAGGTGTAGAGCCAAAGCTTCTCGTCATAACGCTCTTAAGACTGAGACGCCCAAAGGCGGAAGAGAGGAATGCGTTGTGAGCGAATGAGACTAGCTTCTCGTGAAACGCTAGGTTTGCTTCGAGATAGAGGTCGAAATTAACGAATCTATCGGCGACAAGCTGAACTTCCATCGCTTCGAATTTCGCTCGCAAAGCCACCAATTCTGCTTGCGTCACGCGACCCAAAGCTAAGTCGATGACCCCTAACTCAATTGCACATCGTGCATCAAATGCCTCGTCTGATGTACGTGTGTCAAAGGGCACAATTACATATCCGCGCTCTGGATCGCGTTGCACCAGGCCATCCGTTGTCATACGTGTAAGCGCGTAAAAGGCCGCAGAGGTCTCTACATCCAGCTCTTGAGCTAAGTCGTCCAACGCGATCACATCCCCCGGTGCGTAAAACCGATCTAGCACCTGCTGCCGCGCACGCTGATAAACCTCGTCATCACGGACAAACTCAAATCTTCCAAATCCCCCGCGGAAATAGGTGAGTGGCGCACCTTCATTGGCCACAGCGCGAACCACACGGCCAATGAAGATTGAGTGGGTTCCACCTGTTACTTCCTCGACCACTTCACACTCAATGTGTGCCAGCGCATCGCTCAACACAGGCACACCGGTCAAGCCTTGTGATGTGTTCACTCCCTTGAACTTGTCATCACTCGGAATGGCAAACTGAGTGGCCAAATGCGCATGCTCTTGACCCAGAACATTGATACAGAATGTTCCGGCCATCGATACCGCTTGGCCCGTCGGAGCCCCTTGGTTCAAGCAAGCCAACATCATCGGGGGGTCAGCGGAGAGGGAGGTAACTGAGCTTGCCGTCATTCCGAAATTGCCCTCAGCGCTACTGGTTGTGATCACAGTCACGCCACTGGCGAGGTGACCGACGACGTGGCGAAAGGCCGCCGAATCGACAGCGGGAGCATCTTCGAACTTGTGTGACGGCATCGCTTTCCTCGCTCTCTCTCCCGTATCGCTGACTGGCGTTGACCGCCAAATTCGACAATCCATGCGGGTGGGACGATTACACCCTTACGTGCCTTCCTGCGCACTGGCGTGAGCCGTGAATCGGGCCCTGCCCCACTGCCAGAATTCGTGAAAAATCCGTGGTTCGTTTCGAGCCCAAATTTCACTCACGGAGGCTGTCAACCTCACGCCCGCAAGATCATGTTCAGCGCCAGTGCTCGTCCACCTCGTGTGGGCTTAAATAAAAGCCCCTGGTGACTCGGAGAAAGAGAGAAATTCGTGAGACTCGGCTACTTCTCGATGCCCATGCATCCGTTAGGCCGCGAGTGGGCGGAGACCCTCCGCGAAGACCGCGCTGCAGTCATCCTGGCCGATCGACTTGGCTTCCATGATGCCTTCATCGGTGAGCACCTCACAGACCGGCACGAGAACATCACGAACAGCCTTCTGTTCCTCGCTACGCTGATTCCGGAAACCACCCAAATTCGGCTGGGTACAGGAACCACGAATCTCTCGCATATGCATCCTGTGCTGGTGGCAGCCCAGTCAGCCATGTTTGATCATCTCAGCAATGGGCGATTCATTCTCGGTGTGAGCCCTGGGGCGCTTCCGTCCGACGCGGAGGTTCTCGGAATCCTCGGGGAAGATCGAAACCAGATGTTTGCCGAGTCAATTGCCATCATCACCCGCATTTGGGAGTCTGAACCACCGTATGACATCGATCTCGCGGACAATCGATTCAAGGTCACGACGCAGAAGACAATTGACCTTGATCTTGGCGTGGGAGTTCTTCCGAAGCCGCTCCAAAATCCACGACCAGAAATTGTTGGCACGGTCGTAGCACCGTTCTCTAAGGGTGTCATTGCGATGGGAGCTGCAGACTTCCATCCGCTCTCGGCGAATTTCCTGCTGCCTCAGTGGGTGGCCACTCACTGGCCGAACTATGTTGAGGGTAAGGAATCGGTGGGGGCCGTGGCAGACGTGTCTGACTGGCGAGTAGCCCGAACCATCTTCGTGGCCGATGATGACGCCACAGCTCAGAGGTACGGACGCGATGACGCCAATAGCCCTTACCGCTTCTACTACTCGCAGATGTACAAGAAGATGAAGAAGATTGGTCGCATGGAGCTATTCAAGACGCACCGTGATCAGCCAGACGATGAGATCACGTTGGAAACTGTCCTGGATAAGCTCGTGATTACCGGCACAGCGAACTCGGTCACAGAGCAAATCCTGGCTCTGCGCGAGGAGACTGGGGACTTTGGTGAGGTCGTTTATGCTGGGCTGGATTGGGTCGATCCCGAATTGGCCCAACGATCGATGACCCTCATGGCCGAGTCTGTTATGCCAGCGATCAACAAGGCCATCGGAAGCTAGTCGCGGAGGCATGTATTTCCATGGATTCAAGCAATGACCGCTTGCCGGCGCCAGATTTCGCCGATATGTCTGTGGAACAACAGAAGGCCTTCACCGAAATCGCTTCAGGACCACGCGGAGCCCTCATAGGTCCCTTCGCTCCGCTGCTCAGAAGTCCCGAACTGATGACAAGGGTCCAAAAAGTAGGAGAGTTCCTGAGATTCAATTCATGTATGGACTCCGTGCATTTCGAGATGTGCATTCTTCTAGTTGCCCGCCGGTGGAATCAACAATTCGAATGGAGCTTTCACCAGCCTCTGGCATTAGAGGCGGGGCTTCCCCTTCGAATCGTGGAAGCAATCGGCACAGGAATTCGCCCAACTACGGATATTCCGCCTGACCTGGACGTGCTCTGGGAGTTGTTCGATCAAATCGATCAGCACTCGGTGGTGGATGATGCGACCTACTTGAGGGCACTGAATACATTCGGCGACGCAGCCGTGGTCGAATTGCTCGCAACTATTGGCTACTACACCCTGCTCGCCATAGTGATGAACGTCGCTCAGACTCCAGCACCAGATTCGCCCGCGCTTCCAGGGAGTGCCGGAGGCCGGAAGGCATGAAAGCTGAATCGGTGCCGCTGGTTTTCCTTCATGCGTTAGGCGCAGACGGAACATGTTGGGATGAGATAGTCACTCGGCTCCCCGATTTTACGGTCATCACGATGGATCTCCCCGGCCACGGTAAGCGACCCCTCACCTCAAGTGCCCTCTCCCTTCAGGAGATTTCGGACTTGGTTATTCACCAGGTCCACCTGATGGGCTTCGATCGAGTTCACGTCGCCGGAATGTCGCTGGGCGGCCTCATCGCGCAAGATCTGGCCGAACGAGAACCGAACTTCGTGGATCATGTAGTGCTCATTGACACCGTGCCGACCTACCCGGAGTTCGTACGGCAACAATGGCGGGAACGGGCCGAAATTGCCAGAACCCGTGGAATGGCCGATCTACTGGAGCCCACCCTCGCCACGTGGTTTACTGCCGATGCGCTTGCGGCTCAGATCCCGACAATTACACGATTCACAGAAGTCTTTCTCTCGACGAACCCTGAAGGGTATGCGCAGACGTGTGAACTGCTTGCTGAGGTAGACATCGAAGCGCATCTGCCCACAATTGCGGCTCCGACGCTCATCGTCTGTGGGCAGGATGACCTTCCCCCATTCATTAATGCAGTTCCCACTTTCACAAGCCAGATCCCCGGCTCTCGTAGTTCTTGGATTGATCCTGGGCGACATGCGGCGGCACTGGAGTCTCCTGACGCATTCGTCTCTCTCTTGAGAGATTTTCTCAGCTCATGACCAAGGTCCAGGTAGGCGTCATTGGTCTAGGAATCATGGGAACGGCCATGAGTCAGCGACTCCTCGACGCTGGACTCACCGTCTACGGCTTTGACCGTGATTCAAGCCGCGCGAGTGAGCTCATTGAGCATGGCGGCCTCTGGTGTGAGGACCTGAAGTCCCTGGTGCAGCACACCGACACCATCATCACCTCTCTTCCAACTGCCAGTGCCTTATCGTCTGTAATTTCCAGCCTAAGCACCATTGAAGAAATTCACGCACTTACCATCATTGAGACCAGCACTTTGAGCGTCGACGACAAGTCTGCGGCGCGAGATCTTGCTACAACCTTCGGTGCTGAATTACTTGATTGCCCCTTGAGCGGAACGGGGCAACAGGCGAAAAGCGGAGATCTAGTCGCTTACCTGAGTGGGGAATCTGCTGCCAAGTCCGTTGCGATGGGTTACCTGCCATCCTTTACCAGAGCCGTCTACGACGTTGGTCGCTTTGGCAATGGGATGAAACTCAAATTGATTGCTAATCATCTTGTCGCTGTTCATAATGTCGCGGCGGCAGAAGCACTCGCACTCGCTCACCGCGCTGGGCTTGATCTTGAAGAGTCATTGCCTGCCTTAACCGACGGTGCGGGGACATCGCGAATGCTTGAAATTCGCGGACCATTGATGATTGCCGGAAGTTTTGATCCTCCGACTATGCGAATCAGCACTTTCCAAAAGGATCTCAATCTCATCCTTGATATGTCGAGAGAGACACAAGCTCTCACACCGCTCTTCGACACTGTGGCGTTGATGTATCGCGAAGCGCTTGAAGCGGGCTACGGAGAACAGGACACAGCGGCAATATATTCCGCATTCTGAGCTGATGGCTCTGCAGCCTCTACTTTTTCGTGAGAAAGCGCCGCACCCTAAGCGCCACCTGAATCTCTACTCTTCTTTCGAGTAGGGATTGTCCAAGAAGCTCTTCAGCCTTGTGCAGGCGATTTCGAACAGTGTGCTCATGCAATTTCAAGTACTCGGCAGTGGCAACGTGGCTTCCGAGTCGGAAAGAGGCTTCGAGCGTTTCTCGAAGACGTTCAGCCTCAACATTTTCCCCGGATAAGGGTCCAAGCTCACCGCGAACAAACCTGATCGCGGCCTTGGTGTCCTTGAGGAGGAGAATTTCGAGTGCAACTTCCCGATGATGAAGAATCTGGTGATTTGAGTGTCCGGGCTGGCCGGCCCTGAGCTTCTCAACCTGCCGCACTTCTTCGCAGCACTCTCTGAAACCTGCGAGCCCATCCTTAGAACTACTCATTGAGGCAGGTAGGCCCGCCTTCTCAACAACCGCTGACAGAGCCATCATGGCTTCCCACGACCATGAACCTCTCTTAGCCAACCAAATGATCGTGCTCTGAAGAGTCACCGGATACACCAAGGTGTCGCTGGACAAACCCACTGATCGAAGACCGATGAGAATTTGGTTTGAGGCAGTCCAACCAAGATTTGGAAGAAGTAGGGCCACGTGGCTCTGCTCAAAATCGTATCCCAATGAGTTGAGATCACTTTGCGTCAGTGCTTCACCATCACCCTTGAGGATGTCACGAATCAATCGATGTTGAATATGCGTTCGGGAGCGATTCAGGGAATCACCCTCACGAGAGTGGGTTTCCGCCACGAGTGATGCAACGTGGTCTTGATACTCGAGAATCGTGTCTGTCATCCACTCGATCGCTGCAGTTGCCTCATCTCGTGTCGCATTATGCAACTCCGCCCACTCATGGAGCGATTGAGTCCAATACTTCCATTGAGTGCGGAAGCTGACTCGATAAGACTTCTGCATAGCCGTTTGAGGTATGCCCAACTGAGCTTGCACACTTGCGAACTTCAAAGGCTCGCTGAGGCGCACCTGGTCAATAGCGATACGTTGGCAAAGAACGTTCTGCAGAGCCTTGAGGTTTTCACGTACGCTTGCGCGTAGCTGCAAATTGAATTCATGATCATCTGCATACTTTGAGAAGACTGAGAATGTGCAGGTGTCAACAACCTGATCACAAAGAATGTCAATGTCTAGCGACGTGCACATTTCGTGGACCCAGCTCGCCAGGTCGTTCTCTGAAACAGG
>CANFQC010000025.1 GCA_947449035.1 Actinomycetota bacterium | reverse complement strand
TCGGTCTTTACGAAAAGGTGGTTGAGCGGCGATGAAGCTGGCGGAAGCCTTCTCCCTCATTGTCCCGGCGGAACGCGGCGTCGGTTTCATTGCGTACGACGGATCCACCTCGGGCCCGGCCGACCCAGCAGTGACCCTCGAGGTGCGCACCCCGCGCGCCGTCGAGTACATCGCCTCGTCGCCCAACCAACTTGGACTGGCACGCGCCTACGTCGCAGGTGACCTCGAGATCCACGGCGATGCCTACGCCGCACTACAGCGCCTCTACCCGATGCCGCTGGATCACGTCACGACAGGCGACAAGATCAAGCTCGCTCGCACCTTTGCGGGCAAGGCACTCAAGCGCCCGACGCCTCCGCCGCAGGAAGCCGTGCTCAAGGGCGGACGTCACAGCAAGCGCCGTGATGCCGAGGCCATTCACCATCACTACGACGTCAGCAACCTCTTCTACTCCTGGGTGCTCGGCCCTTCGATGGCCTACACCTGCGCAGTCTTCCCCGATGCGGATGCCTCACTGGAGACAGCCCAGTACAACAAGTTCGATCTCGTCTGCCGCAAGCTCGGCCTCCAGCCCGGCATGACACTGCTCGACATCGGCTGCGGCTGGGGCGGCATGGTCATGCACGCTGCCGAGCACTACGGCGTCAAGGCGATCGGTGTCACGCTCTCCAAGGAGCAGGCCGCATTTGCTCAGAACGCCATCAAGGAGCGCGGGCTCGAAGGTCGCGCCGAAGTGCGCTTCAGCGACTACCGCGACGTTCCTGAGTCAAACTTCGACGCCATCAGCTCGATCGGGCTCACCGAGCACATCGGTCGCGAGAACTACCCGTCGTACTTCGCCTTCGGCTACTCGAAGCTCAAGCCGCTCGGACGCATGCTCAACCACACCATCACGCGCCCTGATGACAGTGAGCAGAGCTACTACAAGAACGGCTTCATCAACCGCTACGTGTTCCCCGACGGCGAGCTCTCCGGCCCCGCTCACATCATGAGCGTCATGAACACGGCCGGCTTCGAGATCCGCCACGAGGAGAACCTGCGCGAGCACTACGCACTCACGCTCAAGTACTGGTGCGAGAACCTCGAGAACCACTGGGATGAAGCAGTCGCCGAGGCTGGCTTGGGCACCGCCCGTGTGTGGCGCCTCTACATGGCCGCATCGCGCCTGGGCTTCGACCTCAACACGATCCAGTTGCACCAGACCCTCGGAGTGAAGCTCGGTGAGGGCGGCGTGAGCGGATTCCCGTACCGCGGTGCTGCGATTCCTGCTGCGTTCTAATTCCGCTCCGCGCCGCGCTTGGAAAACCCGTTCCGAAGCAAGAGGTTTTCAGATCACCTGCGGGTCAGGCGATGGTAAGCGTTACTTGAGTAGGGCGAGGGTGATGTCGTGCTCGCACACCAAGATGCCGTCCGGCCCGGGAATGAAATCAGCGATCAGAGAATCCTTGACGCCGAACACAGTGTCGGAGTCCAGGTAGTCGCTCTCGCGGTCGAAGACATGGCTCGTGAGCGGCTCATAACCGTCCTTGGAGGCCTTGACGTGGATGTGAGCGGCTCGCCACTCGTGTCTGCCGGTAGCCCCCAGTAGCTTGCCTACCGGACCATCTGCCGGGATCGGGTAGGGCACCGGACGCACGGTACGGATTTCGTAGCGTCCGTTCTCGTCGGTGATGTACCTGCCTCGAAGATTTGTCGCCGGCTGCATGTCGGGCTGCTGCACGGCATAGAAGCCGGTGGCCGCGTTCTGCCACACGTCGAGCATTGCCCCTGAGAGCGGATTACCGGCAGTGTCTGTCACGACACCGCGAAAAACAGCTGCTTCTCCCCCGTCGTCGTACTCGACCATGGATGCGCCGAATTCGCGCACAGGTGACTCGGGTACATAGAACGGGCCGAGGATCGTCGGCTCGGTCGCCAGGGCTTCGACATCGGAATGATTGATGACATCGATGAGTGAGGAGAACCCGAGGGTGTCGGAGAGCAGGATGAACTCCTGGCGCACGTCATCACACATCTGCCCGGTAGCGGTGAGGAATTGGATGCCGGTGAACCATTCCTCATCGGTCAGACGCACTTCCTTCGCGAACGCATGCAGGTGGCGAACCAGGGACTGCGTGATCTCACGAAGCCGAGCATCAGGAGTTGCAGAGAGGCGGTCGACAACAACCGCGGTGAGTTCATCCTCGGTCATCGACATGCCTATTCCTCCGGCGTTGCAGCGGGCTTGATGAGGGCGAACTTCTCCAGCGGATTGGCGATGCGGTACCCCACCGGGAAGAGCCTGATTCTGCCGTTGCCCGAGATCAGGCCCCAGATTCCGCGCGGGAGGAGCAACGTGATGATGATGGCCAGGAGACCAAGGATCACGAGGTACCAGACACCGAAGTCAGAGAGCCATTGCTGCAGGGCAAAGAAGACGATCGCTCCGACGATCGGGCCCTCGATGGTTCCGATGCCACCAATGACCACGATGAAGATCATGTACGCAGACCACTGCACGCTGAAGATGGACTCCGGCTGCACGCGCAGGGTATTCGCGGCGATCATCGCTCCAGCCAGTGCGCAGCCCATTCCTGAAACGACATAGACGATGCGCTTGCTGCGGGTAACGCGAACTCCGAGTGACCCCGCAGCGACCGCGTCATCACGAATCGCGGTGAACCCGAGCCCCAGACGTGAACGCATGAGCAGGTAGGTCACGGCTACTGCAATGACCACGGCGATGAGTGAAAGCCAGTACACGTAGGCGATACGGCGACCAGGTGACAAGGTGGTCAGGGCCATGAAGCTCACGCCGGAGCCGGCTCCCAGGACGTCCATCTGCTCGACGATGAGCTTGACTACCTCGGCGATGACCCATGTTCCGATGGCGAAATAGCCTCCGGAGAGACGGAAGGCCAGGAACGAGATCGGCAACGAAAAGATTCCGGCAATGATGACCGCAATGGGCACGGCAATGAACGGATCAATACCCAAGGTGTCAGCGATGTAGACCAGTCCGTATGCACCAATGCCGATGTAAGCCTGCTGACCGATGGAGACCATGCCGCCGTATCCGGCCAGGAGGTTCCACATCGTGCCGAGCACGATCAGCGAGAAGAGGATGACCAGGTTCTGCTGCATGCCGCGGCCGAAGGTGTACGGGCCCATGGCGAGAAGCGCGACCACGACGATTGCGATGACCAGGCCCGCCCACGACGACTTGGTGGCGCGCTTGACCTTGAGGTTCTCTGCAATGCTCACGAGTTCACCGCCTTCTGCAGGAGGCCGGTTGGTCGGAAGGCCAAAATGGCCAAGAACACGAGATTTCCGATCAAGATTCCGTAGGCCGGGTTGATCTGTGCCCCGACAGCCTGAGCCACGCCAAGCACCATGCCGCCGATCAGAGTGCCCCACAGGGAGCCGAGGCCGCCGATGATGACCGCCTCGAACGCGAAGATCAGCGTTGCATCACCTGCGGTGGGGCTGAACTGGGTGCGCATACCGAGGAAGACACCGGCCAGGCCGACGATGCCCAGCGCGATCGCGGTTGCCTTGGCGTAGATGCGCTTGTTGTCGATGCCCATCAACTGGGCAGCGTCCTTGTCGTCGCTGGTGGCCCGCATTGCTCGACCACCGCGAGTGCGCGAGAGGTACATCTGCAGACCCGCGATCACCACGACTCCTACGACGAATGTGAGGAGCGAGAAGACACCAATGGAGATGTCATCGGTGATGTGGATGCTGTCCGTCGCAATAGTGCCGGTCTGGATGGAGTGGGTATCAGCGGAGAAGAACTGCTGCAGAAGGTTCGTGATGACGACGGCGAGGCCGAAGGTCACCAGGATCGGAGCGAGACCACCACGGCCAAGCGCAGGATTCAGCAGGCCAAGCTGGAGAACGTAACCGATACCCGCCATGGCCGGGATAACCACGATGAGGGTGAGGAATGCCGACCAGTGGAGCTTGTCGACAAGGAAGTAGCCCATGTACGCCGCGACTACTGCGAGCACACCGTGAGCCAGGTTCACGATGCGCATTACGCCGAACATCAACGACAGGCCTGCGGCAAGCAGCGCGTACAGGCCACCGAGCAGGACTCCCTGCACTACGGCATTAAGCCATCCCACGATGTCTCCTAGATCCCGAAGTAGGCGGACGCGATCTGATCGCGCGTCAGTGATTGGGCGGTGCCCTCCAGAACGGTGCGACCTTCGAGCATGCACTGCACGCGGTCGGCGATCTTGAGAGCCTGATTGACGTCCTGTTCGACTAGAAGAACAGTGGTGCCGGCATTCGTGATCTTCGGCATCGCTGCGTAGATCTGCTCGACAACCACAGGTGCGAGACCAAGCGACACCTCATCGAGAAGCAGCAAGTCGGGATTGCTCATCAGCGCTCGGCCAATGGCCACCGCCTGCTGCTCACCACCTGAGAGGTTCAAGCCGACGCGATCCTTGCGGTCTGCGACGAGCGGGAAAGCGTCATAGATGCTTGCGAGATTCCACGGCCCCGTGCGCTTGGAATATCCACCGACAAGCAGGTTCTCCTCGACGGTCAAGCTCGGGAAGATCCGACGTCCCTCCGGGGTGAGGGCAATGCCCATCGGGACTCGCTTATAGCTCGGCAACTTGGTGACGTCGGAGCCATTGAAGGTGATGGAACCTGAGGCCGGGGTCATCAAGCCCGCGACCGCCTTCATCAGCGTCGACTTACCTGCGCCATTCGCGCCGATGATCGCGAGGGTCTCACCCTGCTTGACGTTAAGGGTGATGCCGTAGAGGGCCTGGAAGTCTCCGTAGTAGACGTCGATTGCGTCAACGTTGAGAAGGGTCACGAGACCTCCCCCAGGTCGAAGGTGGAGCCCAGATAGACCTCGATGACCTCTGGTGAGCGCATGACCTCATGTGGATCGCCGATGGCGAGCACCCGACCGAGTGCCAGGCACATGAGCTCATCGACGACCGCGGTGAGTGCGTGGACGATGTGCTCAATCCATACGACAGTCACGCCGGAGTCACGAAGGCCTCGGATCAACTCGATCAGCGGAGGCAGTTCCTTCTCGGTCAACCCGCCGGCGATCTCATCGAGCAGGATCAGACTGGGATTCGTGGCAAGCGCACGAGCAAGCTCCAGACGCTTGCGATCAAGGAGTCGAAGCGAGCCCGCGGGCTTCTCTGACAGGTGCAGTAGGCCAGTGGTCTCAAGTGCGCGAGCCGCGGCCTCATAGCCGACCTGGCCATGCTGGGAAGCCCCGAACGCTGCGCCGACATACACGTTCTCGAAGACAGTCATGTCGACAAAGGGGCGTGGAATCTGGAACGAACGGGCGATACCGGCCTTCGTTCGGTTCGCGGCGCGTTCTTTCGTGATGTCGCGGCCGTCGAACGTGATGGTGCCCGCGTCAACCGGGAGCACACCGGTGATAAGCGAGAGCAATGTTGACTTGCCGGCACCATTAGGGCCCACGATCCCCAACGCAGTGCCTTGCTTGACGTCAAAGGAGATGTTCTCCGCGGTGACGACGCTGCCGAATCGCTTCGACAAGCCACGCACCTCGAGCAGCGAACTCATGTGCCCTCGCAAACTGGGGAGTGATGACCGTGGTGAAACAGAAATGTGGCGCAATGTCGGTGGTGCATTAGGTGTGCAGGGTGGGCGACCCGAGGGCCGCCCACCCCGCTACCTGACTAGCTGAGCGGTTCGACCTTGCCGCCGGTCGGAACCATCGGTGCGATGGAGTTCGACACGATGACGAGCTCCCACGGGAACTGCGAACCCGCGGCGGTCTTGCGCCACTGGCCACCCGTGAGGGGGGTCTTCGCCACGTTCGGAACCGGACCGGTCGTCCAGTCCAGGTCGCCGACGATGGTGCTGACCTTCATGGTCTTCATGGCGTCGACCATCTTCTGCTTGTCGGGGCCGCCGGCAGCGATGACGTCTGCTGCCATGACCTCGAACAGAGCCTCGGAGAAGCCGAGCGGCTGAGTCCACTGCTTGCTGGTGGCATCGGTGTATGCCTGGGTGAAGTCAGCTGCCGACTGTCCGGTCAGGCTGGACTTGAACGGCGAGGTGTTGCTCCACCAGACCTCGGTGCCCAGGTTCTGGCCGATGTCACCAAGGGCCTCGATGGACGACGGGAAGAGCAGTGCCTTGCCGATGGTCGCGATCTTCGGGTTGAAGCCCTGCTGCTTGGCCTGCTTCCAGAAGGTAGTGAAGTCGGGGGGCAGCGGAACGCCCGTGAGAACTTCGTCCTTGTCCTTCTTGAATGCAGAGATCTGCGAGGAGTAATCCTGCGACAGGTTGGTGTGCAGGCCCGGGTTGTTGATCGTGTAGCCATTGGCCTTCACCATGTCGGGAAGATTGGCGCTCCAGGCCTGGCCATCAGGATCATTCGGGAAGAAGCCGGCGACCTTCTTGTTGGTCGAGACCTGGTTCCACATGTCCTGGTACACGGCTGCGATGTCCTCGAGGCCCCAGAAGAAGTGGTAGGTCCAGGTAAAGGAGGTCTTGCCCGGAACACCGCCGCGGCCGATGAAGTATGGCTGCCACGGAGCGTCAGAGGAAATACAGGGAACCTGGTTCGCCTCACACTGATCGGAAACAGGGTTGACCATCTCCGGAGTACCGTGGACGAGGATCACGTCAACGCCATCGGTGTTGATGAGCTCGCCGGCGACCTCAGCAGCACGCTTCGAGTCAGACTCGGCGTCCTTCTGGATGATCTCGACGTTGTAGCTGGTGCCACCCGCCTGAATGGGGTGCTCGGCGAAGTACTGGCCCATGGTGTCGACCACGAACTTGTCAGCCTCGCCGAAGCCCGCGAGCGGGCCGGTCTCAGCCGACACGAAACCCACCTTGATTGTCTTGGTTGCGCCGCCGCTTGCTGCGGCGGAGCCACTCGGTGCTGCTGCGGTTGCAGCTGCGTCGCCCGAGGAATTGCTGTCCAAGCTATTGCCACACGCGGTGGCGATCAGACCGACAACAGCGACTGCTGCCACGATCCGAATCGACTTAGCGATCCTCATGTGCACTCCATTTCAGTGGTGGTTCGGGGGAACCGCCGTGGCCGCCCTCACGGTGAGGACGGATACTGCTCGGAAACCTACGACCGGTGTAAGTAACCGTCAATCACTTTTCCCACAATGGGAGAGTGTCATCCCGCTATTCGGGATAACAATCTGGTCACGGTGGTGACCCTTCGCAGGCCGCAGTGAGCAGCGCACGAACTCCGTCCAGGTCCACCGGACGGGGGTTGATGGGCTTCCCGTCGACGATGACCTGTGCGGCCTCGTCGATGGAAGCGGGGTCGAACCCGACAGAAGTCAGGCTCACGGGAGCGCCAATCGCGGTGGCCAGTTGCCACACTCCATCGGCAGCACTGCTCACACTCATGCCGGCGTCAGTAAAGGCCTGGACGATCGCAGCCATGGCAGCCGGCGCGAAGTCGTTGTTGAACGCGGTGGCGTAGGTCAGCACCGCCGAATGCATCGGCGCGTGAGGAAGGTTGTAGGCGCCACCAAGCACATGGCAGATCTTGTGATGCACGCCCATGCCAGTGGTACCCAAGGCCCAACCGGCCAGCCAGGCTCCGTAGAGCGCATCTCCGCGAGCATCGAGATCCGAAGGATCGGCCACGACCTTGGGAAGTGCGACCGCAAGCGAGCGAATGCCCTCTTGTGCCTGCATGAACGAGATGGGTGAGATGCCGGGTGAGTAGAGGGCCTCGACCAGGTGGGCAAGCGCGTTCATTCCGCTGGCCGCAGAGATCTCGGCAGGCAGGCTCACCGTGAGCTCGGGGTCATAGATCACGGTCTTGGGCAACACCTTGAGGTCGCGCCCGGTGGTCTTGCGGTTGTTCTCCGTCAGCCCCCAGATGCTCGTCATCTCCGAGCCCGCGTAGGTGGTGGGAACGGCGAGGATCGGCAGGCCTAGTTCGAGCGCAACTGCCTTGGCCATTCCGGTGGACGAGCCGCCGCCGAGCGCAATCAGGCAATCAGCTCCTGTCTCCTGCAGCATGGCGAGAGCCGTTGCGACAACGTCGACAGGAACATGCATCACGACGTCGGTGAAACGCGCCACCACTCGGTTGCCGAGTTGGCTCTCGATGATCGACGCGTACTGCGCTTCCGGACCGCCAGAGATCAGCATGGCGCGAGAGCAGCCGAGACGCTCCAACTCAGCACTGACCTGACCGATAGAACCGTTCGCGAAGACCACGCGAGACGCGGGTACGTCATGGATGAAGGACAGGCTCATAACTCACCTGCCTTGAGTGCACGCAGTTTCCGGAGCTCTTCGTCGGTGGCAGGTGCCGTGATCTCCACGTGATCGGAAATCCGGAGATCCCAGCCCGTCGCTGCCTTCGCATCGTCAATCGTCTTGCCCTCGTGAAGTGCCGTGAGGACGAACTCCCCGCTCGCGGGATCGGCGCGCAGTACACCGATATCAGTGATCACCACGGACGGGCCCTTGCCGCGCATGCCCATGCGTTGACGCGAATCTCCACCCTCGGCATTGCCTACGCTGGTGAGAAAGTCGACCTTCTCGACGAATGCGCGATTGTTCTGGCGCAGCATCAGGAAAATCTCACCGGCGCTGCCGGCGATTTCTGGTGCCCCACCGGCACCGGGAAGCCGCACCTTGGGGTGGTCGTAGTCGCCAACGACGGTGCTGTTGATGTTGCCGTACTTATCGAGCTGCGCGGCACCGAGGAAGCCGACGTCGATGCGACCGGCCTGCAGCCAGTAGGTGAAGATCTCCGGCACAGACACAACCGCGTCAGCCGTATCGGCCAATTCGCCATCACCAATCGACAGCGGCGGCTTGGTGGGCTTTGCGCCAATCGTGCCCGACTCGTAAATCAGCACAGCATCAGGTGCGTGCATATGACGAGCGAGATTGGCGGCTGTACTCGGCATGCCAATGCCGACGAAGCACACCACACCATTGCGCAGTTCGCGAGCGGCGACGATCATCATCATTTCGTCGTCGGTCGCTACCAGCTCTTCCGCGGCGATTACCGGGGCAGTCACGCGAGCACTCCCTCTTCCTGGTCGACAAGACGCAGGTGCTCGGCGTAGTCGGAAGTCTGGTGAATATGACGATCAATCCACGCATCGAAGGAATCGCGATCCTTGCTGATGGAATCCCAGCCGATGTAGAAGTCGTTGTCACGCTCGTAATAGCCATGCGCGTACGAAGGGTGCGCTCCGCGAGGAACAACGGCAACCGATGAGATCACCCACGAAGGCAGGGTGACGGTCACACGCGAATCAAGCTCGTCAACGATCTCCTCGACCGTGACAATGCTGGCCTTGGAAGCCATGACGGCTTCCTTCTGTACGCCTTGAATGCCCCAGAGTCCGACATTGCCGTGGCGATCCGCCTGCTGCGCATGGATGATGCCGACATCGGGAGTGAGCGCAGGCACTGCCGCGAGTTCCTCACCGGTGAAGGGGCAGGTCACGGTGGAAATATTCGGCGTGTACTTGAGCAAGTCGGTTCCGACATAACCGCGAAGCATGCCGAAGGGCAGGCCACTTGCGCCTGCTACATAGCGCGTGGCCATGCCCGCGTGACTGTGCTCCTCAATCTCCAGATGATGCGGGTAGTCACGCTCAACTGCATCGCGGAAACGATGAAGGGAACCCACCCCGGGGTTTCCGCCCCAGGAAAAAATGAGCTTGTCAGCGCAACCGGCCCCGATGAGCTGGTCATAAGTGACATCCGGGGTCATGCGCACGAGCGTGAGGTGCTTGCGGCCTTGGCGAATGATCTCGTGGGCCGCGGCATTCGGGATGAGGTGCGTGAAGCCCTCGAGTGCAAGTGTCTGACCGTCGCGAACATGAGTCGCGATTGCGTCGGAGAGCGTGGTGATATTCGCCATCAAGCGCCCCGCGGATAGAACGGCGGGATCGCTGCGTCGATGTTCACCCAGATGGCCTTGGGCTCGGTGTACTCGCGCATTGCCTCGAAGCCCATCTCTCGGCCGTAGCCCGAAACACCCATGCCACCGAAGGGCGAACCCGGATTCACTCGCTTGTAAGAGTTGATCCAGACCATGCCGGCGTGCAATTCGCGGGCGATCTTGTGTGCGCGCGTGAGGTTATTCGTCCACAGACCGCCGCCCAGGCCGTAGTCGACTGAGTTGGCGATCGCCAATGCCTCCCCATCGGTGCGGAAGGTATGCAAAGTCATGAACGGGCCGAAGACCTCTTCACATGCAACGCGCGAGGATGCATCAGTGCGCACGACGGTGGGCTCGATGTAGCAGCCATTGGCAAGTTCGGGATCCGACGGCGCCTTTCCGCCGAGCAGAATCTCGCCGCCTTCGCTCTTTGCGACCTCGATGTACGACAGCACTCGATCGCGATGCATCGTGGACGTGAGAGGGCCCATCTCTGTGGTCGGATCCTTGGGATCACCCAGCTTGATGCTCGCGGCCAGAGCGAGGAAACGCTCGAGGAACTCATCCACAACTGACTCGTGGATGATCAGGCGACTTGCGGCGATACACGCCTGACCCTGATTGTGGAAGATACCGAAGGCAGTGCCGCCGACAGCCGCGGGAATGTTGGCGTCCTCAAAGACAATGTTGGCACCCTTGCCGCCGAGCTCGAGATGGACTTGCTTCAAGGTGTCGGCTGCTCCACGCGCCACGCTCTTGCCCACCGGCGTGCTGCCGGTGAAAGAAACCTTGGCAATTCCAGGGTGCTCCACGATGCGCTGACCTGCGGTATTGCCGTAGCCGGGAAGGATGTTGACGACACCCGCCGGGAAACCGACCTCGGCCATGAGCTCGGCAATGCGAAGTGCGCTCATCGGAGTGAGTTCGGCGGGCTTCATCACCACGGTGTTGCCTGCTGCGAGAGCCGGACCCATCTTCCAGCTGCAGAACATGACCGGGAAGTTCCACGGCACGATCTGGCCGACAACACCGAGCGGCTCAGGAGTGACGTAGTCCAGGAATCCTGCCTCAACCGGCACTACAGAACCCTGGAACTTGTCGGCCATGCCGCCGAAGTAGCGGAAGGTTGCGGCAGTGCGCATGACATCGAGATTGCGGGTATCGCGAATCGGGTGGCCGGTGTCGCGAGTTTCAATCATCGCAAGGTTGTCGGCATCGGCCTCAATGGCATCAGCCAAGCGCAGCAGCAGTCGACCACGATCAGCCGCGGCAAGTCGTGCCCACCCATGCTTCGCCGCGGTGGCAGCCTCGACGGCACGATCGATATCGGCTTCCTTCGCCTCAGCGACACTCGCCAGCAAGCTGCCGTCATGCGGATCAAAGACGTCAATGGTCGCACCGTCGAGTGCGTCGACGAATTCGCCGCCGATGAACATCTTGCTCTGCATGTGGGTTCCGATCTCGAGACGAACGCGGACTACACGTGGGTGGCCATGCGATGCATGGCCACCAACGGAACTACTAGAACTCGATCGGGTAGGTCGGCAGTTTGCCGCTGGCGATGAGATCAGGAATGGCGCTCGAGTTGTTCTCCCACACCAGGAGCATCGATCGCTTGGGTGAGTAACCCTGATGACGGATGTCGGCGGGCATTGCCGCGACATCGCCGGCCTTCATGGTCACGCGCGAACGCATGGCGCCCGTGTCGCGATCCTCGACAGCCCAGGTGATCTCGTCGGAAAGCTGCACGAACCACTCGACACGATCATTGCCATGGATGATCGGGAGGATGTACTCCTCGGTCGTCGGGCAGAACAAAGAGTCCTTGCACTGCGAGACCACCGACGGGTTCCAGGTGACATCGGAGCGCGAGAGGTAGGCGAAGAGATTGAACGCGGCAACCTCACCCTCAAAGCCTGGCTCGAACTCGACGACCGGCTCACTCTGGTCGACATCGAGGAACATTCGGTTCACCGGGAAGCCGGACTCATCGGTGCGGATCTCCTCGTCACCGGGCACCGCGACCATGCGGCTTGCGGCGATACGACGACGAGTGACGGCAGAGTCGTTGTCACCGTTCTTGATGCCGAAGGCAGCACCCGTCTCATGCGGTGAGGCGAAGGGATCAAAGGCTGCGTTGGTCCAGTCAGCGAGGATCGACTTGAAGGTCTCGCGAATAGCCGGGGTCTCGTGATTCTCGCTGTAATCAAGTTCGGCTTTGCGGTACGAGTCATTAAATCGGCCAGCGAAGATGTCGACCGTGCCGTAATGATTTACCGTGCCGAAGACTCCATCGAAGTTCACGGTGCCGTAGAAGAAGTCCCATGCCACGTCGCGCTGCATTGCGCGAAGGAAGGCATCGACGCTCATCATGTGGCTGCCGGTCGGCCAGCTGATGTAGACGAAGTACTCGTCACGGCGGAAATGGAACTCGCCGAGGGTGAACTCGAAGTAGCCCTCAGAGTTCGGTGCAGTCGAACGAACGACGTCAGCAACAGTCATGTCAGGTCTCCGGTTACGCGGTCTGGCAGATCTCGGCCCAGCGGTACTGGGTATCCGGGCCTGCGATGGTCTGCATCATGAGAACGCCGGGGGCGGCGGAAGTGAAGCGGTAGGCCGAACCGGCCGGGAGCAGTGCCTGGTGGCCACGCTTGAGATGAATGCGGCCCATCTTCTTGCCAGCGGGCTCACCTTCAACCGCGATCGACCCTTGGGCGTCGGCAGCAAGCGGTGATGCATCGAGCTTTACGAGGTCAACGGTCACCTCGCCGTCCATGCACACAGCGAATTCATCGTGCGCTGCGGTGCGCCACTCAGAGACACCCTCGGCGCGCACGGCTTCGAGCACGTACTCGAGGTTCTTCGCTACGGCAACCTTTTCCCATGGCTTGCTCTTAGCAGCCACCTCGAAAAGATTGGAGAATGCGTAGTGACGGGCGTCATCATTGATGATCTCAACGCCACCCTTGTCATAGTTGTCGAGCGATGCGAAGACGGTGGTGTACTCCGAGCGCTCGGTTCCACCGCCCACGGCTGCCTTACCTGAACTCACGTCATCGCCTCCTGGCTGTCAATCAAATGTTCGCCATGCGTACACCTGTTCGCTGGATGAACAGATCGTGGCCTTTCATGAGGCGGTCGTCAACCGTTGTTATCGAATTGTTGTTCGCATGACGACTACTTGTGCGGATAACGAACTCTCTCCTACTCTGACACCGTGTCTGAGACCCGACCGGCCGAATTCGTCCAGTCCCTGGAGCGGGGGCTAGCCGTCATTCGCGCGTTCTCCCACGATCGACCGCGCCTGACCCTCTCTGACGTCGCCCGCGAGACCGGCATGACCCGTGCCGCCGCACGGCGATTCCTCATCACCCTCGAATCCCTCGGGTATGTCTCGTCCGACGGACGTCTTTTCTCCCTGCGCCCTAGCGTGCTTCAGCTCGGTTACGCGTATCTCTCATCGTTCTCGCTTACCGAGATCGCGCAGGACCATCTGGAAGAACTTGCTGAGCGCATGCATGAGTCATGCTCTGCCAGCGTTCTCGACGGTGATGACATCGTCTACGTCGCGCGCGCTTCGACAAATCGCATCATGACCATCGGATTGTCCGTGGGTGCTCGCCTTCCTGCTTACTGCACTTCCATGGGCCGAGTCCTACTTGCCGCACTCAGCGAGGCCGAACTCGATACCTATCTCGGCAGAGTTGCCATGCAGGCCCGCACGGATCGCACAATCACGGACCCCAAGGAACTTCGAGCAGAGATCCTGCGCGTACGAGAGCAGGGCTACTGCCTGCTCGACCAGGAACTCGAGGCAGGTGTTCGATCGATCGCTGTGCCCGTCCACGATGCTGACAACCGAGTCGTCGCCACGATCAACGTGTCAGGCCAGGCAACTCGGGTAGATCTCGACACTCTGCGCGGCAGCTACCTGACCCAGTTGCGCGAGTGCGCCGTGCAGATCAATGAGGATCTTGCCGGTCGGCGACACGCCTAACTGTCCACAGCTGAGAAATTGAGTCTGGCACGTCGTCAGACACAGTCGTAACTTCACTCCAACCCTGGTGTTCGGGTTGGGAGCGGAGACATCGTGATCGGCATGATTGACGAGTCGATTGTCGATACAGGGACCGGATGCGTATACATCCTCGCTCTTGTCTTGGTAGACGCGCCAGAGAACGTGGTGAGAGATCGGCTTCGCACCGTCACTGAAGGGCGGGGTCGAGCTTTCCACTGGTCTCAGGAAGGACCGCTCGTTCGCGGTCGAATGGGTGCCGTTGCGTGGAACCTGCCCATTGCTTCCTATGCATTTGCCGCTGCATGCGGGCGAGCACGCCAGGATTCAACCCGTGACATCTTGATGCATGATGCCCTTGAGACTGCTGCGCTGAGCCAAGTCTCAACATTGCACATCGAGAGTCGCGGAAGGCACCTTGACGTGCGAGATCGACGTGTGGCACAACAGGTGTTCGCACACGCCAGAGACCTGATGCCTGCGTTGACTTGGCAGGGGAAGAACGAACCCCTGACCTGGATCGCGGATGCCCTCGCCGGTGCGATGTATGAAATTCTCCTCCGACCTCAAGGAGAGAAGGGTGCAGAAACCGTTCGGCAGGCTTGCCACTGTCACGGGCTAACGTGGCATGTAAACCGATAGTGAAAGGAAAGAGCCCCGGCTCCCACCCTAGGCGATCTCACGATCCTCGGGCTGGCCCTCCGGGGCTCACTACTCCGAAGGCTTCCCTTCAGTACCTGCAGATTACGGGGGCCTTTCTCAACCCGTCAACCTTCTAACCCTTATCGAAAATCGCTGGGGTCGCGCCAACCACTAGCGCGCGAATCTGAGCCAGAAGATCGGCCACGTCGTTCTCGTCCGGGATTTCGACGAGCAGCACTTCGCACCCCGCTCGTGCGAGTTCGAGTACCTGAAGCTGCGCATCCTCGAAGTCACCGAAGATTCCGCACTCGCGTGGGTGAGCATCACCTACGAAACGTGGTTCACGATCTGCACGCGCGACTGCCTCATTTATGGTGCGGCCGATAGACACAGGCACGGCAACGATCAGCGGTCGGAAATCCTCGCTCGCATCGAGTTCCGCACGCACTCGGGCAATTTCCGCAAGGTCATAGGAACGCACGATGCCTGACACCTGGGCACCGTCGTCCACAACGAGCATCCCCGGCTCAGCCGCAGCAATGAGCCGTTCGATGAGGTCGGGTGAGAGATTCTCGCCAGTGGGCACGCACACATGCACGGCCGTGAACCCCAGGCGTGAAGCAAGGGTGGCCAGGTAGGCCATGCGTGATGCCTCGGTGTCATCGCGAATCAAGAGCGCGAGGTCGAGCAGGCGGCTTTCCATTGCAATCCTTGAATTGTCATGATGCGAAACGGCGATTCATCTCGAGCAAGCGAAGGCTAGGCTCCTCACGTGGCTACCGCAACAATTCCCCCGATCGAGGGCGTGCCCGCCGCGATCTTGGATCTGGTGCGCCGACTGCGCGCTGGTGGCCTTCCTGTCTCGACGAGCGAGACCCTCGATGCGGTCAATGCCTTCACCACCGTCGATATCAGCAATCGCATCGACGTGCGCACGGCGTTGAAGGCCACGCTCGTCAAGGACACCTCGCACGAGGTCCTCTTCGAGCGCAGTTTTGAAACGGTGTTCCCGCGAGTGCAACGTGAACGTCGCTCAGATGCAACCGCGACCGGTAATTCCGGACAGGAACGAGGCGATGAGCAACTGATGGACGATCTCGTGCGCGCGCTCCGAGAAGGCGACGTGTCGCAGATCGATGTCCTTCTTGACGAGGCCATCGAGCGCTACGCCGGGACCGATAAGAACCAACAGTCAGCAGGGCATCACACCCAACGGGCATTGCGCAAAATGAACGTCTCTGACCTATATCGCCGCTACCTCGAGCAGGGCGAAGCGGAATCCGCGTACGACAAGGCAGTCGATGCCGCCGAGGCTGCCGCAGTTCTCGAGCACATGAAACTGCGCATGGAAGATCTCGTGGCCGGTCGGCTCCGAGAGGTCGAGGGTCAGTTCTCCATGCAGAGCCTTGAGGATCCTGAGGATCGACCACTTCTGCAGGCCGGCCCCGATGAGCTTGTTGCCATGCGCCAGGCAATGCGACCTTTGGCACGCCGCCTCGCCACGCGCCTTGGCAACCGTAAGCGCCGTGGCACCCAAGGTCTCGATATGCGCCGCACCATTCGCGCTTCGATGGGCACCGGCGGAGTTCCGGTAAAGCCAGTGCTTCGCCGCAAGCGACCGACGAAGCCCGACCTCATCGTGCTCTGCGACGTATCGGGCTCGACAGCACAGTTCGCGCCATTCACCCTGACTTTGCTGCACGCCGTACATCAGGAGTTCCGACGCGTGCGCTCATTCGTCTTCATCGACGGCATCGTCGAGATCACCGAGATTCTCTCGAACTCACCCGGAGTGCTTGATCCCCGTCAACTGCTAGGCGGACGCGGCCTGATCGTCAAGGACGGTCGCAGTGACTACCAGCGCGTGCTGAGCACATTCCTGGAAACGTGGGGAGATGCCGTAACCGCGAAGACCACGGTGATCATCGCGGGTGATACTCGATCGCACCGGCGCGACTCCGCATCGCCCGAACTCGCAGAACTCTCCCATCGCGCCCGGCGGCTCTACTGGCTGAACCCTGAGCAACGCCACGAGTGGGACTCGCTCGACTCCTGCGCCTACGAGTACGCCAATCACTGCACGGAGTTCTTCGAGGTATCGACGATCCGTCAGCTGATCGACGCTGTTACGCAAATCGTTTGAGTTTTAACGCGCTCGATCAAGAGCGCTGCACACCCTCTGCTACACGCGCTCGATCAGGAGCGCTGCTCCTTGGCCCACGCCAATACACAGCGATGCGATGCCATAACGACCACCCGTGCGCTCGAGATGCCCGAGGAGTGACACGACGATGCGCGAGCCGCTGGAGCCGAGAGGGTGACCCAGGGCGATCGCACCACCCGACGGGTTAAGGCGCTCGCGATCGATTCCGAGTTCCTTTTCACAGGCGAGTACCTGTGCGGCGAAGGCTTCGTTGATGTCGATGGCGTCAATCTGGTCAATGGTCAGGCCTGCCTGGGCGAGCACCTTGCGAATGGCAGGCACCGGCCCAGTGCCGAACAGACTCGGCTCGACGCCCGCGACGGAATATCCGATGATGCGGGCACGTGGGGTTAGCGAGTGAGCTGCGACCGCATCGGCACCCGCCACAAGAATCGCGGATGCTCCGTCGGACAACGGCGAGGAGTTGCCCGCTGTCGAGACACCGTCGGAGGTGAAGACGGGCTTGAGCTTGGCCAGCGACTCTGCTGTGGTGCTCGCACGCACAGTCTCGTCACGATCAAAAGTTCCGGCCTTGGTCTCGACCGCAACGATCTCGGAAGCGAAGTAACCCTGCTCCCAGACCGCGGCAGCGAGTGACTGAGAGCGAAGCGCGTACTCATCCGAGGCCTCGCGAGTAATGCCGTGAAGCTTTGCGAGCTTTTCGGTGCACTCGCCCAGAGTCAACGTGGCGTCGCCGCCATCAATGCCTTTCATCCGCGGGTTGATGAAACGCCAACCGAGTGCGGTGTCCGAGACCTCACCAGGCTTGGCCCACGGCGATCCAGGCTTGGCCATCACCCAGGGTGCGCGAGTCATCGACTCGGCTCCGCCAGCCACGATCATCGACATCTGACCTGAACCGATGGCTTGAGAGGCGGAGGCAATGGCCTGCAGGCCTGACGCACACAAGCGGTTGACTGTGAAGCCCGGTATCTCGTTGGGAAGTCCTGCCAGAAGTACGGCCATGCGAGCTACGTTGCGGTTGTCATCGCCCGATTGGTTTGCCGCACCGAGAATCACATCGTCGATGCAGTCAGCCGGGATGCCGGTGCGGGCAACCACCTCGCCGACCACGAGAGCAGCAAGATCATCGGCACGGGTGCCCGCAAGTGCTCCGCCGTACTTTCCGACCGGAGTGCGAACTCCGCCGACGAGGAAGACTTCGCTCATCATTTTCCTCCGATATGCAGGGTTTCGCGTACGCGATTGCGATCGTTTTGATGCTTGAGCACGACACCGAGCGTTTGCTCCATGACTTCTTCGGTCAATTCGGTGACACCGAGCACGTTCATCGCCCGCGCCCAGTCAATGGTCTCGGCGACACTCGGCGCCTTGCGTAGTTCCATGGTGCGCATCGCACGCACCGCGCGTACGAGTTCGGTGGCAAGCTCTTCGGTTGTCTCAGGCACGCGAGACATCACGATTGCCCGCTCACGAATCGCGTCGGGGTAATCAACATGTGCATAAAGGCAACGGCGCTTCAAAGCTTCCGAGAGCTCACGAGTCGCATTCGAAGTCAGCACTACGAAGGGCACATGAGTGGACGCAATCGTGCCTAGTTCGGGAATCGTGACCTGGAATTCGCTCAGTACCTCAAGCAGCAGGCCCTCGACCTCGACATCTGCCTTGTCGGTTTCATCGACTAGCAGAACGGTTGGGCCGGTCTGGCGAATCGCAGTGAGCAATGGACGCGAGAGCAGGAACTCTTCGCTGAAGATGTCGTCGTGAAGTACAGTCCATTCCGACGATTCGTCACCTTGCGCTGACTGAATACGCAGCAACTGCTTGCGGTAGTTCCACTCGTACAGTGCGCGAGATTCATCGAGGCCTTCATAACACTGCAGGCGCACCAAGGTTGCACCCGCCGCCTCGGCGACGGCCTTGGCCAGTTCAGTCTTGCCTGTGCCGGCCGGACCTTCGAGCATGATCGGCTTGCCGAGGGCATCGCCGAGGAAGACGACCGTCGCAAGTTCCTCATCGACCAGGTACCCGGTCTTCGCGAGCTTCTCGCGTGCGTCAGCAATGGACGTAAAGAAGGACATGGAGTCTCCCGAGGTGCGAAAAAGTGTTCGCATACCGAATCTTTGTGCGGTAAGCGTACGCCTGGGGCGGGCGTCGGTCAATGGTCGGCAGGGTCCCCTGGCTGGACGAGTACATGAAGTGCGTCGTCCATCGAGAGTTCGGTGTACTCGCCAGCGCTTCCGATCATCACGCCGCCGGCGGCCGTGTGCACCTTCACCGATGCTCCGGGCACGGCACCCACGCGACGCAAACGCGTCATCGTTGCCCCATGAGTCTGGATCGGCTCCGCGATACGTCGCACGATCACTCGCGCGACCTCCTCTGTTGCCACATCGGAGAGCGGCACGGAAATGCCGGAAGCCTGAACCGCCTGGCCCGGGAGGAGTTCCTCGATACCAGGAATCGGATTGCCAAATGGCGAGACTGTGGGGTTGCCGAGGGCATTGAGAATTTTGAGCTCCACCTCAGTGCTCATCACGTGCTCCCAGCGACATGCCTCGGCGTGAACGTCCTCCCACTCGACCTGGAGCAGATCGACGAGCATGCACTCCGCGATCCGGTGCTTGCGCATGACGCGCATCGCCGTCTCACGACCGCCCTCGGTAAGCGCGAGCGAGCGATCATCGGTGACGACGACGAGGCCATCGCGTTCCATCCGCGCGACAGTCTGAGAGACAGTTGGCCCGCTCTGGCTCAGTCGCTCCGCAATGCGAGCTCGCATCGGGGTGACGCCTTCTTCTTCCAGCTCGAAGATGGTGCGCAGATACATTTCCGTGGTGTCGATCAGATCGCTCACGAATGTCCTCTACGTCGGGCTCGGCTGGGAATGCCAATCTAGCGAATGGGCTAGGCCACTAGCCCCGCTATCAGAAGTGAGCCAGCAAAGCCGCCCACCACTAATGCGCCAGTCCACGAGCGCTCCACCGCGTACGACTCCGGCAGCATCGTGTCGGCCAGCATGGCGAGAAGTGCTCCCGCGGCGAATGTCTGCGCCAGACCCGCCCACGTGCCGTCGTCATTGGCGAGAATTTCGTGACCAAATGCCGCGGAAGCTGCTGAGATCACCACGACGGCAACCCACATGGCGATGACCTTCTTGGCCGGCCATCCGCGGGAACGAAGGCCCGACCCCGCGGCCATTCCCTCAGGCACATTCGACAAGGAGATGCCGAGGAGCAGCGGAAGGCTCACTCCGCCGGTGAGCACGCTGAGCCCGAGTACGAAAGATTCAGGAATGCCGTCGAGAGCGCTGCCCAACACGATCGACAGTGGATTGCTTTCAGCTTCGGCCGCAGGTGCAGGACTCTTTCGGTGGGCTGCATGCGATTCGCTCGCATTCTTCACACCACGGCGCTCGATGAATCGGCTGCCCAGGACGAAGACAAGAGCACCAGCCATGAGCGCGAGAGCAAGTTCACGAAGTGAGAGGTTCACTTGCGCTTCGGCCACTAGGTCATAGGCCACCGAACCGATCAGCAGACCCGCGCCGAGCGCCATCACGACGGCGGTCAAACGGGGCGAGGGCTTGAACGCGTAGGCGAGGAAGGTTCCCACGATGAGCATCGAGGACGCGAGTCCGCCATAGAGCGCTGCCAGCCACATGCACTCAGTGTGGCACTCGCCGGCTGCGGTGACCGTCGATCGCCCCTAACCTGGTCACATGTCCAGTGTCATGTGGTTCCGTCGTGACCTGCGAATCCTCGATCACCCCGCATTGATGGCTGCCATCGCCGACGGTCCTGTCGTGCCGGTCTTCGTCATTGATCCTCATGTCTGGGATCCCGCGGGCGACGTGCGCCTTACATATCTCTGCGCATCGTTGCGCTCATTAAACGAAAGCCTGGGCGGCAATCTCGTGATTCGCCGCGGCGACCCGGTCGACGTGATTCCGGCCCTGTGCGCGGAGATTGGCGCAGCAAGCGTTCACGTCTCCGCCGATTTCGCTCCTTACGGAATGCGACGCGATGCCGCTGTTGAGATCTCGCTCGGCTCCATCCCTCTCGTGCGCAACGGGTCTCCGTATGCGGTAGCACCCGGTCGCGTGACGAAGGATGACGGAACTGCATATCGAGTCTTCACGCCGTTCTACCGAGCGTGGTTTCGACACGGCTGGCGAGCTCCCGCCGAGGCTCCTGATCCCTCACTCGCGTGGATCGCGTCGGGAGTCGCTTCGGAACCGCTACCTCAAGACGACGCACCGGCCGGCGTCACGATGCCGACTGCAGGCGAAGGAATTGCCTGGGAACGCTGGGAGGAATTCCGAGCTAATGCCCTCGCGAATTACTCCGAGGCGCGCAATCGTCCGGATGTCGACGGAACCAGTTTTCTCAGCCATCACCTGAAGTGGGGCGAGATTCATCCGCGCAGCCTGCTCGCTGATCTCGGCGAGGCTGACGAGGTGTATCGCAAGGAGATCTGCTGGCGTGAGTTCTATGCCGACGTCCTGCATCAGGCACCGGCATCCGTTCGCGAATCACTCGACGATCGATTCGATCGAATGAAGTGGGCGGATGACGACGAGGCATTCGCTGCCTGGGCGGAAGGGCGCACGGGCTATCCGTTTGTCGATGCCGGCATGCGTCAATTGCGATCTGAAGGCTGGATGCACAATCGCGTGCGCATGGTGGTCGCGAGCTTCTTGGTCAAGGATCTTCATTTGCCCTGGCAGCGCGGTGCACGTGAGTTCATGACCTGGTTGCACGATGGGGATGTCGCCAGCAATACACATGGGTGGCAGTGGACTGCGGGCTGCGGCACTGACGCCTCGCCGTTCTATCGAGTCTTCAATCCGGTCATGCAGGGGCTTAAGTTCGATCCCGACGGTGACTACGTGCGCCGCTACATCCCCGAACTGGCACACCTTGATGGGGCACGGGCACATGAGCCCTGGGATCAACCGGATGGCTATGCACTGGGTTACCCCGAGCGCATCGTCGATCACAAGGTTGAGCGAGAGGTTGCCCTCTCGGATTACTCCGTGCTCAAGGAGATGAAGGACGGCTGATCGGCGCATGCGGCAAGATGCCCGCATGGAGATTCGCGTCGACGACAACAACGTGCGCACTATTCGTGGAGTCCTGTTCGACATGGATGGCACGATCGTCGACTCGGGGGCTTCGACTGTTCGCACCTGGACTCAGTGGGCCGAGCGCATGGGCGTGGCCGAGCGCCTCGACATTCTTCATGGTCAGCCGGCTATCGAGACCGTTCGCGCGCTCTTCCCGAATGCGACCGCCGAAGAACTCGCTGAACTGTGCGCCGACCAAACCGTTGCGGAGCGCGAGGATCTCGACGGCATCGTCGCGATGCCGGGCGCGTATGAGCTCTTCGACTTCCTCGAGAGCCACGGCATCCCGTGGGCAGTCGTCACGAGCGCCGATCTCTTACTCGCCCAGGCACGACTGGGATCAGCGGGAATCACTCCCCCGATCCTCGTCACCTGCGAGGACATCACCTACGGAAAGCCCCATCCCGAGCCCTTCCTTCTCGGTGCCTCCTTGATCGGCATCGACATCCTCGAGTGCGTGGTGGTCGAGGATGCCCCCGCCGGAGTTCAGGCTGGGCTGGCTTCGGGCGCGGTGACCGCAGCGCTGAACGGCCACGCGGCGACTGTTGCCATCCGCGACCTGCCCCACCTCCAGGAACTGCTGACCCGGTAGCAATTCATATACCCCCTGGGGTATAGTTCGATCATTCACTGATCGAGAGGAACACCATGTGCCGCCCCGTTACCTGCAAGGCCTGCAGCAAGACAACCTGGGCCGGGTGCGGTCAACACATTGCCCAGGTCAAGAGCAGCGTTCCCAAGGGTCAGTGGTGCACGTGCACCGCTGAGCAGAAGGCCGCCGCCAAGAAGCAGGGCGGATTTTTCAGCCGACTCTTCGGCTGATCGACCGCACGCCTAGCATTACGGCGTGCCCACGATCTCCGTTGTCTCGATGAAGGGTGGCGTCGGGAAGACGAC
The DNA here is from genome assembly GCA_947449035.1 of Actinomycetota bacterium. GTDB lineage: Bacteria > Actinomycetota > Actinomycetes > S36-B12 > S36-B12 > CAIKZY01. Next base: position 14,243 of record CANFQC010000025.1, on the reverse strand, counting down.
TGTGACCCTCGGGATCGCCAGTGCGGCCTGGAATCGCGGCCTCAAGGTACTCGTCATTGATCTCGACCCCCAGGCCAACGCCACCATGGGTCTTGGCGTCGACAATCCGCCCTTCACCACCAACGACGTGCTCGCCGACGCACGCCCAGGCATCGCTGTCGACGCGATTCTGCCCACTCCGTGGGGTGCGAACGTTCACGTCATCGCGTCCGAGCGCTCACTTGAGCACCGCAACGCTCGAGAGGGCGCTTACAGCGAGCTTCGAATGAAATCGGCGCTCGCGAACGTGCCGCGAAGCTACGACATCGTGCTCATCGATTGCCCACCCTCACTCGGCGAGCTCACTCGCAACGCCCTCAGCGCCTCCGATGCCGCGCTCGTCGTGACCGAGCCCGGCTACTTCGCACTGCACGGTGCGCAGCAGGCAGTTGAGGCTGTTGACGTGATCCGGAGTTCTACTAACCCCGCTATTCGCACATCGACGATTCTCATGAATCGTGCGCGCACCACTGTCGCCGAACACCGCATGCGCATCCAGGAACTCCAGGATGCATTCGGCCCGCTTGTCAGCCCCGTGATGGTGCCTGAACGCAATGCAATCCCGCAGTCCGAGGGCGCTGGCATTCCTATTCATACTTGGGATTCACCCGCGGGCCGCGAGCTGAGCGCTATCTTCGATCAGCTTCTCGAAAATTTGCTCTATCCGTTCGGCCGAGCAGTCAGGGAGTACCCGTGAGCACCTTTGATCCCACCCCGCGCCCCGCTTTGCGTAAGGCGGCCGACGCTGACATTCATCCGACCCTTCCCGCTCCTGCAGAGCAGTCGCATGAGGATCTCTCCACTCGGGCCGGCTCGTCGGCCTCGGACACTATGCGCCCACCGGCCAAGGACAAGCTCGTCGAGCTCTCGGTCGAAATCCCGAAGTCGCTTCGCAAGGAGCTACGCAAGAAGGCCGAGGAGCAGGGCATGACCCTCGATGCCCTGGTCACGCTCTACCTGCGCAACCGCTAGTCACGCTCGGACGGCTAGGTCAGAAGACGTCGATGCCCGATTTACGTGCGGCTCTCACTAATGCCTTGTCACGAGTCGCTAAAGGCAGTCCGGTCGACCGAGCAAGAAGTAGGTACGACGCGTCATACGCCGTGAGTCCCGAGTCCAACGCCTCCGCGAGCAGACTCATGGGCTCGCATGGGGCCGAATCGACTCGAATATCCATGGCAACGAGATCGTTTGTGAAATCTACGGCCGCCTCGATACTAAGCCGCTCGCGACGGAGACCGACAAGGACACCGTTCGCAATTTCGTAGCTCCATAGTGCAGGTACCACAGCGTGATTTTCGACGACGAACTGCAGTACACCTTCGGAGTATTTGCCTGCCTCATCGTCGAATGCCCAGGCCAGAGTCGTGGAGGCGTCGAGCACGATTCCCGCTGTCACGCGCGACCCTGCGTGATCGCGTCTTTCATCGAGATTCCAAGTTTTCTGCCTCGCCGAGCCTCAATCATGCGCGCGGCAGCGGCGCGTCGCTCATTCGCCGAAGCGACAGCGATTGGAGTGATGCGCGCGATCGGGTGACCGTGACGGGTCACCGTGTAAATCTGGCCGGCCAGGACGTGCTCAAGGACGGACGAGAGTTGAGACTTGAGATCGAAGACCCCAATGCTGGCATCGTCCGTGGGTGCGCTCATGAGTTCAGGGTAGATTCTGGCCAGATTCTGGTCAAGTAGGAATTCTGCAAAGCTGCCAGCACCTACGCCACAGGATTGTGCGCGTCGTACTTCACGAACGACGGCACTGCACGTGCGAGACCCACGGCGAGTAGCACGCACGCAACTCCACCTGAGATCACCGAGACTGTCTCGCCCGCAAGTGCTGCGACTGTGCCCGCCTCGACATCGCCAAGTCTTGGGCCGCCGGCGACCACCACCGTGAATACGCCCTGGAGTCGGCCGCGGTACTCATCAGGGGTCGCGGTCTGCAAGATTGTGGAACGGAAGACAGCCGAGACGTTGTCAGCGGCACCGGCGATCGCGAGAAGCAGGAAGGCAAGTGGCAGCCAGCGCACCATGCCGAATGCCGCTATGGCTGTGCCCCACACCACGATCGCGAGCACGATTGCTCGGCCCTGGAAACGGATGGAGTGCAGCCAACCGGAGAGCACGCCAGATAACAGTGCGCCGACAGCAGGTCCTGCCGAGAGAATGCCGAGAACCGTTGCCACTTCCCGGAGGGATCCGCCGTACCACTGTGCGGCAATCGCCGGAAAGAGCGCACGTGGCATGCCGAAGACCATCGCGATGATGTCTTCGTAGAAGGTCATCTGAAGGTTCTTCTTGCCCTTCAGGAATACGAACCCTTCGCGCACGGCAGACCAGCCCGCACGTGGTCGCTCATCACCATCGATGACGATCGGCGGCAGGCTTGGCAGCATCCACATCGCCCAGATGAGAACGAGGTAGGCAACGACATCGATGACGTACGCCGAAGTGACGGTGCCGGTGATGGCGACGAGTGCGCCGCCGAGGAGTGGACCGATGGTGAATCCGAAGTTCCAGGTAAGCATGCTCAAGGCATTCGCGGAAGGAAGCAATTCACGCGGCACGATGCGCGGGATGATCGCCTGCCTCGCGGGATTTCCGACAGCGAAGAACATCGACGCCATCGCAATGATCAGGTAAAGAACGCCAACGGAATCGATGCCGAGCAGCGACTGCGCGAGGAACAGCGCGGAGCAGGTCCACATGCCGACTGCAGTCACCACTCCGACAATGCGTCGATCGAAGGCATCCGACAAAGTGCCGCCATAAAGACCGAACCCAATCAGGGGCACAAGTTGGAACAGTCCGACAAGACCCACCATGAAACTTGAGTGGGTGAGATCCCAGACCTGGAAACCAACAGCAACCGAGGTCATCTGCTGACCGATATTGCTAATGCCCAGCGATGCCCACAATCGCCGATACGGCGCGCTGACCCGAAGCGGGGTCAGATCAGCGAAGAGTGCCACGCACGAAACCTATTCCTGGATGGCTTCACGCACTCACGGGGAGAGGCGCTCGAGCACCCAACTATCAGCATGCGAGAGATCTGCTTGCGCACTAGCCGCCCTGAATCGAAGACGATCGTGAAGTCGCGAGGGACGCCCCTGCCAGAACTCGATAGCTGATGGGCGAATCAGCCAGCCACCCCAAAAAGGCGGTACCGGAATCTCGACATCGTCGCCGTACTGCTCGACAAGCTCGGCGTATCGAGCCTCCAATTGCTCGCGCCCGTCGATCACGGTCGACTGGGCACTCGCCCAGGCTCCGAGCTGCGATCCACGCGGGCGCGATCGGTAATACGTCTCAACTTCATCGCGACCGATGAGTTCGGCCGTGCCGACCACGGTGACCTGCCGATGGATCGCGAACCATGGGAACACGAGCGAGACATGCGGATTCTCGGTGAGTTCGCGACTCTTGCGGGATTCCAGGTTCGTGTAGAAGACGAAGCCACGGGTGTCAGCGTCCTTGAGCAGTACGGTGCGCGAACTCGGCGCCCCCGCAGCGGTCGCAGTCGAGACGACCATGGCGTTCGGTTCGGGCAGCCCGGCCGCCTCCGTCTCGACGAACCACCCGTGAAAGGCATCGAGGGGGCAGGCCGGGAGATCCTCCGGGGCCAAGGTGCCCAGGTCATAGGTCACCCGCAGATCGGCCAACCGACGAGGGGCGTCCTCCGGGGGCGGGGTCCACAGGCTCATGACCCCATTCCATCACTCAGCGCCCTTGGGTGCGCTCCGACGAGAGCCTCATCACTTATCTCGCCCCCATGGGGCACGAAAGGAGCTGGGACGGAAGAATGGCGGCATTCCACGTGAGGAGACCCCATGGGCGAGTTCGTACCAGGTCTTGAGGGCGTCATCGCCTTCCAGACCGAGATCGCAGAACCCGATCGCGACGGCGGCGCCCTGCGCTATCGCGGTGTCGATATCGAAGACCTCGTAGGTCGTGTCTCCTACGGAAACGTCTGGGGACTTCTCGTCGACAACGAGTTCAATCCCGGTCTCCCTCCGGCAGAGCCGTTCCCGATTCCGATTCACTCCGGCGACGTGCGTGTCGATGTGCAGTCGGCGATCACGATGCTCGCGCCCGCCTGGGGTCTGAAGCAGCTGCTCGACATCGATGACGACACTGCGCGAGAGAACCTCGCACATGTGTCAGTCATGGCACTGTCGTTCGTCGCTCAAGCGGCACGTGGTCTCGGGCAGCCGATGGTGCCGCAGAAGCAAATCGATCAGGCCAGCACCATCGTCGAGCGATTCATGATCCGCTGGCGCGGTGAGCCCGATCCGCGTCACATCCAGGCTATGGATGCGTACTTTGTCTCCGCTGCCGAGCACGGCATGAACGCATCCACTTTCACCAGCCGCGTCATCGCCTCTACTGGTGCCGACGTCGCAGCGGCAATCTCGGGCGCTATCGGCGCAATGAGCGGCCCGCTACATGGCGGCGCACCATCGCGCGTGCTGCACATGATCGAAGAGGTTGAGCGCTCCGGCGATGCCGATGCCTACGTCAAGGGCGTTCTCGATCGCGGCGAACGCCTCATGGGCTTCGGGCACCGCGTTTACCGCGCCGAAGACCCCCGTGCACGCGTACTTCGCCGCACGGCAAAGGAACTCGACGCCGCGCGCTACGAGGTTGCCGTCGCACTCGAGCAGGCAGCACTCAACGAACTTCGCTCACGCCGACCCGATCGCGCGCTCGAGACCAACGTCGAATTCTGGGCAGCGATCATGCTCGACTTCGCCGAGGTTCCTGCTCATCTGTTCACCTCCATGTTCACCTGCGCTCGTCTCGCAGGGTGGAGCGCACACATCCTCGAACAGAAGAAGACCGGCCGCCTGATTCGTCCGTCGGCAAAGTACGTCGGCCCTGCACCCCGCACACCTGAGCAGGTTCCGGGTTGGGACGCCGAGATGGTCGCCCCGACCGGTTACACCCCCCGCACGTAACGCACCACATCCGAACACCCGCACCACCGCACTGCCCACACCACATTGGAGAAGAAGTGACTGAGCCCACCGAGATCCGCATCCCCGCCGAGCTGCTGCCCGCTGATGGCCGCTTCGGTGCCGGGCCTTCGAAGGTCCGCGAGGAGCAGGTCACCGCACTTGCCTCCGTGTGGCAGAGCTACCTCGGTACGTCACACCGCCAAAAGACCGTGAAGTCGCAGGTCGGCCGCTTGCGTGCCGGTCTGGCCGAGCTCTTCTCACTTCCCGAGGGCTATGAGGTCGTGCTCGGCAACGGTGGCTCCACCTGCTTCTGGGATGCCGCCGCCTTCGGCCTCATCGAGGATCGTGCGCAGTTCCTCACCTTCGGCGAGTTCGGTGCGAAGTTCGCTGACGGAGTCAAGAAGGCCCCGCACTTGGGCGATCCGACCATCATCAAGGCAGAGCCGGGCGATGCCCCCTCGTTCACTGCCGAGGCCGGCATTGATGCCTACTGCACCCCCCATAACGAGACCTCGACCGGTGTTGCTCTCACGCCCAAGCGCGTGGCAGGTGCCGACCCCAACTCGCTGATGGTCATCGACGCCACGTCAGGCGCAGGCGGCCTGGCCGTCGATGCCACCGAGTTCGACACCTACTACTTCGCTCCGCAGAAGAACTTCGGTTCCGACGGTGGCCTGTGGCTGGCCCTCATGTCACCCGCAGCCATCGAGCGCGTCGCGAAGATCTCCGGCAGTGGCCGATGGATCCCGCCGTTCCTCGACCTGCAGACCGCGGTCGACAACTCGCGCCTCGACCAGACCTACAACACCCCTGCCCTGGCCACGATCTACCTCATGGCCGAGCAGGTCGACTGGTTCAACGCCAATGGCGGTCTTGCCTGGACAACAGCGCGCACCGAAGAGTCCTCCAAGGCGATCTACGACTGGGCCGAGGCCAACCCGATCACCACTCCGTACGTCACCGACCCGGCCAAGCGCTCAAAGGTCGTCGCGACCATTGACTTCGATGACTCGATCGACGCCACTGCCATCGCCAAGGCCCTGCGCGCCAACGGCATCGTCGACACCGATCCGTACCGCAAGCTCGGACGCAATCAGCTGCGCATCTCAGTCTTCCCGGCGGTTGATCCTGCAGACGTTCGTAAGCTGATTTCGAGCATCGACTACGTCGTATCCCAGCTCGCATGAGTTCGGGCGATGCGCCTGTAACCGACGACACTAAGCCGGTCCACGACCGGCCCACCCTCATCTCCTACGCCTCAATGTCGGCGTGGTCATGGTTCGTCTATGCATTCGGCGCATCGCTCGCACTCCTTCGTGACGATCAGGGCACCAGCACCACCGTTGGCGGGCTCCATGGCACCGCACTTGCCATCGGCGGAGTGATCGGCGCTGCCATCGCTCCCACGCTCTCCAACCGCATCGGTCGTGGAAACCTGATGCGAGTTGCCTCCTTGGGTGCGGCAGTCTCGATTCTGATTTACATCATGCCCGGCCTGCAGGTCATCGGAACTCTCTCGATGGCCTTCGTCGCCTGCTTCTTTGGCAATCTGCTCGTTGTCGGCGTCAACTCCTTCATCGGCGTGCATCAGGGCAAGGCCACACCAGCTGCCCTGACCGAGAGCACTGCTGTTGCCGCACTCATGGGCTTGCTGGCACCTCTCGCGGTCGGCTTTGCCACCACCACCTTGCTCGGTTGGCGTGGCGGCGTCGTCGTGGCTGTCATCGCGTTCTTTGTCATCGAGATCATCCGCGGGCCTCGCACCAGCGAGTACGGAGTTGCCGGCGGTGCTGCAACTCGCAAGACCCATGGGAAGCTTCCTGGCCTTACCTACTGGGCGATCATGGCCGGCACCTGCTACATGGGTACTGAGTTCTGCATGAGCCTGTGGGGCGTCGACCTGCTGCGCGCGCAGGCAGGAATGAGCCCCGGGGCTGCCGCTGCCGGACTCGCATCTCTCACCGGCGGCATTTTCGTCGGCCGCGCATTTGGTTCCCGTCTTGCACAGAAGGTGCACGCGGAATCGCTCCTGCGCGTATCGCTCATCGCTTCACTCGTCACGTTCATGCTCACCTGGCTGACGAGCGCGCCCGCCGTGGTGCTGACTTTCATGTTCTTGACCGGCTGCAGTTTCTCGCTGATCTGGCCGCTGAGCATGGCCCGCATCCTGCGTACCGCGCCGGGTCTTACCGATCGTGCTGCCGGCACCACACTTGCCTTTGCAACCGGCGCCATTGCCGTCGCGCCGTTCGTTCTAGGGGCGCTTGCCTCGAATGTTTCCATCCACACGGCTTTCATCGTCGTGCCGATCCTGCTGGTCACGCAGACCATCTTGGTGTTCGTCAAGCCGGTAACCACCGAGACAGTTGCGCACGACTAACGCACTGCCATTGCGCTCATCGGCAAGGTAACGCGTAGCAGCCTCTTGTCTCGCTCACTTGCGATCAGCAACGAACGACCGTCGGGTGCCCAAGTGATGGCCTCACCTTGAAGCTGAAACGGCAGCGGAATAGTCGCGATTTTTCTTCCAGGCGGTAGACCTGCATATACATACGCATCGTCATAGTCGCGAAGCACGTAGCGCAGTCCGTCTGGCGAGACTGCACCATCAGTCACCAGACCACCCTCGCGCCTGATCTTGCTCGCAATGTTCACCACGCCGGAGCGAAGTGGCTCGGGTAGTCGGTACAGCGAGCCATGTGCCAATTGCTTCGTCACGACCCACAATTGCGGCTTTGCCGGATTCGCCAGCAGCGCCTCGGCATTGTGCGGAATGTCGCCATAGGTAAATCGAAACGCAGTCGCATCAACTGTTGTGTTCGCGAGGCGCTTCGGCTCACGGATCTCATAGATTTTGACGAACGGCCAGGAATCGAGGTTGTCACCGATATCGGCGAACCAGATCACTGCGCGGCCCTGCTCATCGCGCCCGGTGGCGATCGCCTCGGCATCACGCATGCTGGCCCCGCGGATCGTTAAGGTCGCCAGGGTTGCGCAGGTCTTCGCATCAACGGCGTAAATAAAGGGCCCATCGCCGGAGTCGTTGTGCAGATACAGCACGCCGGGGTGTCGAATCGAGGAAGCCAACCCGCTGATCTCGGTGAAACGCTTATCTGAGAATCGACAGACCAAGCTCGCATCTGACGCAACCGCCGCGGGAGCAGCTGACATGACGGCGGCAGCACTCCCGATCAGGAGAGCTGCGAGGGTGAGGAAGCGCTTCAGCGGACCAGCGCGGAGATCGCGACAGCCGCCACGACGGCAACGAGTACGGCGAGGGTGACGATTCGACGCGCGCGCGGACTCATGTCGGCAGCCTAAGGGATCACGCGTGACTCCCGGGTCGCCGCCTGGGTACCGTAGGCGCATGGCCCGCAGCGGATCGATCACCTCATCGCTCACGAATGGCGATGCGCTCACGCCCATCGTCATCGGCACTGCGGCCTGGGTCATCGCGGCACTCGTGCTGCTCTTCTTCCGAGATTCCTTGGCGGCGGCCGGCACCACCTGGTGGTTCGGCGCGTGCGCTGTCGGAGTGATCAGCGGCCTCGGCGGAATTGCCTACGTGCTGTACCGCCGCCGCCGAGAAGGTGGCGCGGCCCGCTAGTTCCGAGGTATTACGCCTCGTCAGCTTCGTCGAGATCATCGGCAGCAGAGATTTCTGCGGCGATGAAGGCGTCCACGATGACGTCATCTGAAGCGTTCTCTTCCGCCTGAATCTCGTCTGCGACCGCCTCTGCATCTGCATCAACCGCAGTCTCATCCGCGGCGACAGGCTCCGGAAGATCCTCGACCTCACTGAGATCGACGTTGTCCCAGGCTTCCTCATCAGTGACGGCAACTGCGATGTTCTCGATCTCGCCACCTTCGACCTCGGAATGTGCACCGCATCCGTAGTTCAGTGCCACTACTCGGCCGTCGGCAGGAGCAAAGGCATTCGCGCATACGCCAAAGGCCTGACCGAGTGCGCCGCCAAGAATCATCAGGAAACCGCAGGTTCCGCAGGGCTGTCCGGCGGCCTTCGCCATCGGTGATTCGGCACCGAAGTCACCTTCATCCCAACGCTCAGTCGCCTCGTCGCGGCCGAGAACTGACAGCACGCGGGCACGACCGAGGCCGAGCTCCCACATACCCGGCGAGAGCGGTGCAAGCGAGGACAGACCTTCGAGGGAATCTTCGTCAGTGAAGCCGGGAACAAGACGCATGTCGTTCGCCGGGGTCGGCAGTACATCGCCAGGACCAAGATCACCTGGGCGTACGCGTTCTGCCCACGGCACCCAGGCCGGGGCGACAAGTGAATCAGGGCCGGGCAGCAGAACCGCGTCAGTGATAGTCACATCGTCAAAGCCATCAGCACGGGTGACAGTGACAGCCCAGCGCCAGCCGCGATAAGCGGGGTTCGTGCAAGCGAAGAGATGGGTAGCCAGGCGATCGTCCTCCATGGCGACTTCGAGGTGATCGCCCACCCAGTCGCCGCCTGCTTCGACATTGGCGGCGTCACGAGCCAGGTCGACGGCAGCCGTCAGCAGGCCGTCGGTCACGAAGGGGGCGGTATCCACGGAACCATTCTCTCCCAGCACGGACTGAGCATGCTCCAGTGGGTAGTCTCGAACACGTTATGAGCCTGGACATCGCGATCATCCTCGGCACCTTCATCCTCATCTTCCCCGCCGAGCTCCCCGACAAGACCCTGATCGCCACCCTCGTCCTCGCCACCCGCTACAAGCACTTACCGGTGTGGCTCGGCGTCTCTGCAGCCTTCGGCGTGCAGATGATCATCGCCGTCACGGTCGGTGGAGTGCTCGCCCTGCTGCCGCAACGCCCGGTCATGGCCATCACGGCCCTGCTCTTCGGAGTCGGAGCGGTGCTCCTGATCAAGGGCGGACTTTCCTCACGGGCAAGCGAACTCGCCACCGAGCGCGAAGAGGAGGACGAAGTCCTCGAGAAGGTGCGTCAACAAGAGTCGAATTCGCCGAAGCGCGCTTTCATCACCAGCTTCATCGTGATCTTCGCCGCTGAGTGGGGCGATCTTTCACAGCTGTTCACCGCAGGCCTGGCAGCTCGCACCGGGTCGCCACTCTCGGTATTCCTCGGCTCGTGGGGTGCGGTGATCACCGTTGCGGCAATCGCCGTGATCGTCGGACGCTGGCTTCAGACCCGCATTCCACTGTGGCGCATTCGTCTGGTGTCAGGCGTGGTGCTTGCGGGACTGTGCGTGTGGACTGTCATCGAGTTCGTGAGCGCGTAAGTGAACAAAATGCCGACTGTTCCTCGCTGACTAACCGGGGGTGCCGGGGGTGCCGTTGGTTGCCGTGCCGTTGGTTGCCGTGGCGGGACCGCCAATGCCACCGGTTCCACCATTGACCCCGCCGTTGCCGCCATTGCCACCGGTCGCATCCTGATCGGAGACTGCACTTCCGCCATTGCCGCCATTGCCTGCTGCGCCGGCGTTACCGCCATTGCCTGCGGCTCCGGCAATTCCTCCCGTACCGCCTGTTCCTGCTAAGCCGCCAGCGCCGGCCTTTCCACCCGAGCCGGCGTTACCACCGTTACCGCCGTTGCCGCCCGACACGTTTCCCCCGCTCAAAGTCCCTGATCCTCCGTTGCCGGCGTTACCGCCTTTACCGCCGGAGCCCGCGTTGCCGCCGCTGCCGCCAGAACCATTGATTGCGTTCGTTCCGCCGTTACCGCCGCTGCCGCCGGTGCCGCCGGTGCCGCCAGGACCACCATCGGAGCCCGAACCAGAATCAGTGCCGTCGCCGCCATTACCGCTCAGGTTGTCGGCACCGTTACCGCCGTTACCGCCGTTACCGCCGTCACCGCCGTTGCCGCCAGGACCACCGGCGCCGCCGTTACCACCGGCAGAGAGGGAGGAGCCGCCGGCGCCGCCGCTGCCGCCGGCGCCGGCGCTGGTTGCTGCGCCGCCTGCGACCCCGATTCCACCGTTTCCTCCGGTACCTCCGCTACCTCCGCTACCCCCGGCTCCGCCAGCACCGCCATTTCCGGCTGCAACACCACCGGCGCCACCAATGCCGCCATTACCGCCGGCGCCCGCGCTAGTAGTGCCGTCTCCTGCAGCGGCGTTTCCCCCAGCACCGCCGGTGCCGCCGTTTCCGAACTGACCACCGGCTCCACCTTTGCCGCCGTTACCGCCGCTCGCTCCCACGGCCTTCGCTGTGTATCCGGCTCCACCTTTGCCACCATTGCCACCAGACGTCGGCAGTGGCCCGTTTACGCCCGTTGCCCCATTGATGCTTCCACTTCCGCCGACTCCGCCTGCGCCGGGAGTACCGGCGTCGCCGCCTTTACCGCCGTTACCGCCATCGACTCGGGTGCTTACGCCTGCGGCACCGTCACCGCCTTTACCGCCAGTGCCGGAGCTGCCGCCAGCGCCACCGTTGCCGCCGACACCTGTGCTGCCTGCGTTACCTCCCTTGGCGTACACACCTGCCGATCCGCCCGCACCACCTGCGCCACCGACACCGCCGGTTCCGCCAGTGCCGCCGATCCCCCCATCGGGGGTGGAGATATCGCCGGCTGCCCCTGCGCCACCGCTGCCGCCAGCGCCACCGTTGCCGCCCACTCCACCAGCGCCACCGCTACCAGCATTGCCGTTCTGACCGGACTGGCCAGATCCCAGTGCTACTCCGCCCGTGCCGCCATTACCGCCTGTACCGCCGACTCCACCCTTGCCGCCTTCGGCTCCCGTGCCGCCCGCGCCCCCGTTGTCGCCGCTGTTGGCACCGTCTACACCTGCGCTGCCCGCGTAGCCTGCCGCGCCCGATCCACCAATTCCGCCCGTGCCGCCGTTGCCGCCGTTACCGCCATTTCCAGAAACGGCTCCACCAGTGCCGCCCTTACCGCCGTTGCCGCCGCCCGTCGCATTCCCGCCGTCGAGGCTGAGTGAGGTTCCGGCTGCGCCAATTCCGCCGCTGCCGCCGTCGCCGCCATTACCGCCGTTGCCGTGTGCGCTCGCTGAACCACCGTCACCGCCGTTGCCAGCAATACCGCCTTGGTACGAGGCGGAACCACCATTTCCGCCATTGCCGCCGTTGGAGGCATGCGCGGGAGAGGCGAGAAAGATCAGCCCAACACCAACTCCACTAAGCGTGAGCGCATAGCGGCTGATTTTGGCCTGTCTCAATCGTCTGTAGTGCGCGGTCATTCGCAAAGGATAGGGCCGCTCGACACCATGTGGGGGACAAACTCTCGCCCTACTTATCCGCGTAAGTAAATGTGACGAAGTCCGCGTGCCAGAGCCAATCCAGAAGCGACTCAGTGGAAGAGAGACCACTGAGCTCGAATATCTCTGCCACAGACCGCTGGTTATCAATGAGGGACGCAATCTGCTGCAGATCTTCATGTGCCGTCGTCTGCCATCCGGGCCGCTCAAGTGCACTGCCACGAAGAGAGCAGCGGTAACGCCAAACCGGAACAATGTCTCGTGCGCTCATGGTTTCCCAGGGGCGGCGACGCGCAGGTGCGACTCGTCCATCACGGCGAGCAGTGAAGAAGTGACACGCATTGTTCGTATTAATTCGTTCCATCACCGCCCAGCGCTGCGCGTCCGGCAGTTCACCCACTCGGGCCAGGAAGTTGTTATCGCCTCCGGTGGACGGCTCGTATGGTGCATGGAAGAACCAATCACCGAACTGTAGGCCGGCGGTCTGCACGAATTTCAAGCATTCACTGGTTGTGTAACTACGTTGTCTGCCATGGAGGAAGGTATCGACCAGTCCCGCATCGAAGTTCAAATCAGGAGCGAATGCCAGGTAGGCGCGCAGCGGATGCCTATCGGGGAGGACATCAAGCGCGTCACGGACAAGTGCGATGTCGTCAGGTGTTTGGCCCAGTCCCGCGTCGCGGAATGCGGCCTCCATGAGTTCGACTCCAAGACGACCTGTGGTGGCGTACAGCATGAGCGCAATAACGCCATCTGGCGCCAGCACGTCTGCCAGGGCTGCAAGCCCCGCATCAGGATCAGCAAGGTGGTGGAGGACCCCCGTCGAGATAATCAGGTCGAAGTTATCTCCGAGTTCCTTCACCTCCTCGATCGGAAGTCGACGCAGGTTTAGATTGTCCAGACTGTAGGCCGTCTTCAGGAAGCGATGGTGATCCAACGACGCTTCACTCACGTCGATTCCGGTAACGCTGGCCCCCGGGTTCGTGTAGGCGATGACCGCCGCTTGGTTCGTCCCGCACCCGGCAACGAGGATGCGAAGGTCGACGCGATTTGGTGATTCCGGCCAGAGGCTGCAGTGAGCATGACTGGGGTCGAACCATTGCCAGTTGTTGACTAGCCAGCCTGGCAGGTCGCGAATCGGCTCGGGGTAAACCCATTGCTCATACTGTCCGGCGACGATGTCGGCCAACGGATCCATGCTCATGACCCACCCTTCTGCGGATGCAGGCTACGGCACCAGACCTGTCACCGGTTCGACGATCCCATCCGCAGCTAAGAGCACCGGATGATGCCCCGGGTGAGCATGAGGTCAGCAGCAACGCGCCGACGCACAGACCACACACCACTCGCACTTGGCAGCGGTACGTCACCGTGACTTTGCCTGAGCAGTTCAGTCTGCGACTCGGCCGATCCTGAATTACGCGCCAAATCGTGCCACGGTGCAAGCGCTTCCTTTAGCATCCGTACATGCTTAGCAGCCATTCACGTGTCAGGAATGCTCGTCTTCGCAGACTTGCTCTGGCGATCGCTGGAGTCGGCTTTGGGGTGTTTCTTGCCAGCGGAACCGCACACGCTGCCAACGGCGGCGCCGGCGGTTCTGGCGGGGCTGCCCAGTTTGCCGGGGGCGCCGGCGGCGCCGGCGGCAACGGTGGAAACGCTGTCGGACAGGGCATTGGTGGCGCCGGCGGCAACGGCGGAAGCGGCGGCACATCGGGAATTTACGCAGGCAACGGCGGAAAAGGTGGCAATGCTGACCTGAGCGGGAATGGCGGCGCCGGCGGCAACGGCGGGAACGCCGGCACCAGTGGATGGGCGGGTGACGGCGGTGCGGGAGGCAACGGCGGCTCCGTGTCCGGAAATGGCGCGGTCGGCGGGAACGGCGGAGCAGGCGGCAGTGGCGCGCCCGGCGGGAACGGCGGAAACGGCGGAAACGCCGTCGGACAGGGCAACGGCGGCGCCGGCGGCAACGGCGGAAGCGGAAGCACCCTGGGAACTTCCGCAGGCAGCGGCGGAAACGGCGGAAACGCCGTCGGACAGGGCAACGGCGGCGCCGGCGGCAACGGCGG